>NZ_JBATWY010000174.1:0-55829 GCF_049672945.1 Haloferula sp.
CAGCTGCTCCATCCGGTCGTCATACTCGACGCCCTGATCTTTCAGTTTCGCGACAAGTTCCGACTTCAACTTGTCGACCTGTTTGCGGATCACCGCCGTCGGATCCTCAAGAATCGCTTCCACCAACGAAATCACGTTCACCACGTAATCCGGCGACTCGCGATCGAGCTTGGGAATCGCATCGATCAGATAGAGACCGAGCGCCTGATTCATCGTGAAGTCGTCCTGCAACTCGACGTTCAGCACCACCTTGGCCGGCCCACTACGTTGATCCTTGGGCAAGATACTGAGCACCTTCCCTTGCACCAATCCCTTGAACAAGGCGAAGGCCCGGCGGCGCAGCTCCTTCTTCTTCACCGGCGTCTCATGACTCCTCGAAATAATCCGCCGCAGCTCGGCGCAGCCATCGATCTCGGACCGACTCAACACATTGAGCAGCATTCCATGCCGAATATTGAAACTTGAGACCAGCTTCTCGGAAGGTGAACTCATCAGCTTCTGGAAGGTATTCTCGTCCCAATTGACGAAACCCTTCTCCGGCGGTTTCTTCTTCATCGCCTTGCTCTTCTTGCCCTTCGCCGCCGCTTTCGCATCGGCCTTGATGTTGTCGATCACATGCTCGGGAGCCTGCGCGACGACGTAGCCGACGCTGTCGAACCCTCTCCGTCCGGCACGCCCACAGATCTGCTTGAAATCCCTCACCGCAAGAATCTTGGTACTCTGTCCCCCGTACTTGAAAAGCTGCGTGAACATCACCGTCCGGATGGGCACATTCACTCCCACCCCGAGCGTGTCCGTCCCGCAGATGACCTTGAGCAGCCCCTTCTGCGCCAGCTTCTCCACCAGCACCCGATACTTCGGCAGCATCCCGGCGTGATGAATGCCAAGGCCGTGCCGCAGCAACTTTTTGATCTCCTTGCCATACGGACTCCTGAAGTCCGCATTCTCCAGCACCTCCGCAATGCCCTCCTTCTCCTCCTTCGAGCAGAAGTTCCGGCTCATCAGGTTCTGAGCGGTCCTCGCACAAGCAAGCTGCGTGAAGTGAACGAGATAGATCGGCGCCCGGTCCTGCTCCACCAACTCCTCGACCTTCTCCTCCAGGGCCGTCGTGCTGTATTCAAATTCCAGCGGCACAGGTCGATCCTCCGACTTCACCAGCACCGTCTCCACTCCCGTCAATGCGGTGAGTTCCTTTTCAAAGAAGGCCGTCTCACCAAGCGTCGCAGACATCAGCAGAAACCGCGCCTGCGGCAAAGTCAGCAGCGGCACCTGCCAGGCCACGCCTCGTTCGTGATCGGAGTAGTAGTGAAACTCATCAATGATCACATCATCGACCAACGCCAACTCGCCTTCACGCAGCGCCATGTTCGATAGAATCTCCGCCGTGCAGCAGATCACCGGTGCCCCGGCATTGACCGTCGCGTCGCCCGTGATCATTCCCACCTGATCGGGACCAAAGGTCTGGCAAAGTGAGAGAAACTTCTCATTCGCCAGCGCCTTCACCGGCACGGTGTAAAACGAGCGGCGTTTCTGACAGATCGCCCGAAAATGCAGCGCCAGCGCCACCAGGGATTTCCCCGATCCCGTCGGCGTGTTCAGGATCACATTTTTCCCCTCGAAAAGCTCAAGAATCGCCTCCTCCTGATGATCGTAGGGCTCGATGCCACTATCGACCAAATATTCGAGGAAAGCATCGAGCACCGCCGAATTCGAGTCGGGATCCGAAACTTGGGATGGATCGAGAACTGGCATGAAGAAGAAAGGCCCGCGACCCTGACTCTCAGAACACGAATTGCAATGCCTTCCCACTCGCCATCAGAAGACAGAGGCCGAGGACCAAGCCAATTTCACCAATTCATCCGCAGACTCTCGCGGCCTCCGCTTTCCGCTTGTGCCTCCCTCATGATCCAGTCATGGAATTCGCCCATGGAAATTCCTAACGTCACCGCGATCGCGGAAGCCAACGTCTATTTCGAAGGTCGCGTCGTCTCCCACACCATCATGACGGCCGACGGCGCCAAGAAGACCCTCGGTGTCATCCTTCCAGGCGACTACCACTTCGATACCGTCGCTGCCGAACACATGGACATCATCGTGGGCTCCTGCGAAGTGGTCATCGCAGGCACCAACCAGACGGAAACCTTCCGTGCCGGATCCTCGTTTAACGTCCCTGCCGACTCCAGCTTCACGATCACCGTAACCGGTAGGCCCTGCCACTACGTCTGCTCGTTTCTGTGAGTAAAAAATAAGGAGGCGGCAGCTCGGACCCACTCAGGTCCTTCGCCACCGCCCCCATCCCTCTTCTGTCGGAAGAACTGTATTACGCATCCAGGCGCAGCGCGGCCTTTTGAGCCGCCGACTTCGCTTCACCCTTACCCCCGATCGTCTCGTCCTCGGCCGTGAGGCGCATGCCCACCGGCTTGGAAACTCCGAACTCTTCCATCGTCACGCCATACATCACGTCGGCGCGACTCATCGTGCGCTTCGAGTGAGTCACGATGATGAACTGCGAGCGATCGACGAAGCGATCGAGCACCTTGACGAAGCGGCCGATGTTCGACTCATCGAGCGGCGCATCAAGTTCATCCAGCACACAGAACGGGCTCGGCTTGATCATGTAGATCGAGAACAGCAGTGCCACGGCCGTCATCGAGCGCTCACCACCGGATAGCAGCGCGATCGATTGAAGCTTCTTGCCCGGAGGCTTGGCGATCACCTCGATGCCGGACTCCAGCGGGTCGCTTTCATCAATCAACTGGAGATCGGCCTGACCCTTTTCACCAAAGAGCTCCCTGAACATGTCGCGGAAGTTGATCTTCACCTGCGCGAAGGTCTCGGAGAAGCGGCGCTGGGTCTCTTCGTTGATCTTCTCGATGACCTGAATGAGTTCCTCCTTCGAGGAAACGAGATCCTCATAACTGGTGCGGACATCGTTGTGGCGTTCTTCGAGCTCTTCGAACTCTTCGATCGCATCGACATTGACAGGACCCATCGAATCGAGACGACGTTTGAGATCGGCCACGCAGGCTTCCACGAAGTTCCAGTCCGGCTCTCCGACCATCCCGCCGGGCAATTCGATCTCATCCTCGTCGGCCGTATCATCGACGACCATCACCGGTGCTTCTTCCTCATCGGCTTGATCCCCATCACCATTCTCATCATCGCCCAGATCGACAAACTTCTGGCGCCCACCGCGGGCCTGGGCCTCCTTCTGGCTGGCGATGCAGGAGAGCAGGGCATGGGCATCCGGCTCGAAGGTCGCCAGCTCGATATTGTGACGCTCAAGGATGGCGTTCACCAGATTCTCAAGACGCAGCTCGATCTTGGTGACCGCGACTTCCTCACGTCCACGCTGTTCCGACGCCTTGGCATGACCACGACGAGCGTTGGCAAGTTCGGCCTCGGCCTTGTCGATCTCACTGAGAAGCTCATTGCGCCGACCGGCGCGCGACTCGAGTTCGGCCTCTAGATCCTCCGCCTCGTGACGGTGGGTATCGCACTCTTCAATCAAGCGGGCATTCTCTTGGACTGCTCCCTCCATCCGCTCAAGAAACGCGTTGATCTCCGTCTCACGACGAACACTGACCTCGCGCAGCTCGGCAAGCCGGGCTTCCATCGGCTGCTGCTGGGCTTCCTGGGCCTGCTTGCTCTGCCGTTCTACGGCAAGTGCCGTACGCAGTTCGTTGAGTCCTTCCGCCAGTTCGGCCGCATCGCGTTGCGCGGACTCGACCTGCGATTGCAGACGCTGCTGGTCGCTTTCACAAGCTTCCAGACGCTCGCGGCCAGCCACGAGGTCCTGCTCGAGCGAAGAGCGGCCTTCGTTCGCGGACTGCTCCCGACTTTCAAGATCTCCACGTTCCCAACGCACACTCTCCAGCTTGGTCTCCACCCCTTCGAGCTCGCGGGTGGCGAGTGAAAGCTCTCCCTGAAGCGTCGACATCTCGACCTTGTGACGCTGCATCCGCTCGCGTGCCGACTCGACCTCTTCCTGAAAGCGAACCACTTCGCTCTCCAGGTGAGCCACGCGGTTCCGCGCTGCCTCTTCAGAAGCCGACAGCTGGGCGACTTCGACTTCGAGGTCACGCACTTCGTTCTGACGTTCGAGCACCGATACGTTGCCTTCTCCTGCGGCACCTCCGGAGACGATGCCCTCCGCACCGATCAGCTCACCTTGCTTGGTGGCAAAGATGATCTCGCGATGGCCCGGACGAAGCCTCAAGGCCGTCGCCAGATCGGGAACGATCAACACCTTTTCAAGCAAGCGCTCAATCACGCCACTGACCCGTGAATCAATCTTCACCCGGTCGAGTGCCCACGCAATCGCTCCGTCGGGGACGGTCTCCATCTGCGTGCCTGCCGCAGCGCCGACGAAACTTTCCGGAAGAATCGCGGCATGTCCGAGCTTCTTCTCGGTGAGTCGCGCGATGAGTGTTTCGGCCAGGGATTCATCGGCCACCAGCACCGCTTGAAGATGACCTCCGAGCGCCACTTCGATCGCCCGGGCACACTCGTTGTCCGCTTCGATGAATCCAGCGAGCACGCCTTGAATTCCCGGTTTGAATTGATCCGGCTGATCCAGACCGTTGAGCACCTGTCGCGTGCCGCCTTCAAATCCTTCTCCACTTGCTACGAGCTGCCTCAGCACATCGAGACGCGACGAACGTTGCGCCAGACTCTTGTGGGCCTCCGATGCCGTCGTGCGGGCGGCGTCGAGATCTCCACGGTTGTGCTGGTACTGCCTCTCAGCCCGTTGAAATGCTTCTTCCAACCCGGTCGTGTTTGCCGCGTGCTCTTCGAGCTTGGTGGCGATCTCCTGACGCTGGACCGTCGCCTCTTCGAGTTCCTGATTCAGGCGCTCCTCCTCATCGCCCAACTGCTTGGCTCGTTCGCGACTGGTTTCGAGCTGTGCCAGTGAACTTTCGATCTTGGCCTGGGTCGCCGCGATGATCGTCTGCGTCCGATTGGCTTCGGAACGGGATTCGCGAAGCAGCGTCTCGATCTCCTGTCGACGCGCGTGAGCCACCTGGGTCTTCTCTTCCTGATCTGCCAGTTGGATCTCCATCTCGGCGATCCGGCGGGCGAGCTGCTCAAGCGCCTCATTGGCCGCAACAAAATCAAACTCCTGACGCTCAAGCTTCTCGCGGGTCGCCTCGATCTCTTCACGATTCTGTCCGACACGGCCTTCCAGCTCGGCGCGACGCTCGTCATTGAAGGCGATCCGGCCTTCGGAACTCGCCAGCGCATTGCGATGGTTGTTGAGCTCCTGTCGCAGTTCGGCGAGTTCTCCTTCGAAATTTCTGGCAGCCAGACGGGCATCCGCCACCGCCTCTTCCTTGGGCTGCATCAGACGCTCCAATTCGCACTCCGTCGCTTCGAGCGAGCGAATCGAAGTTCGGTATTCATCGCGTTCGGCGCTCATTTCAACGAATCGCCGATGACCGAGGTGCGTATCAAGCACCAGCACGTCAGCTGCGAGCTTCTTGTAGCGCCGCGCTTTCGCAACCTGGCGCTTGAGTGAATTCATCCGGCGCTCCTGTTCGGCGAGCACGTCACTCACGCGGAGCAGATTCGCCTCGGTGTAATCGAGCTTCCGCAGCGCCTCCTTCTTCTCCTTCTTATACTTGGTGATCCCCGCCGCTTCCTCGAACACCGCACGGCGCTCTTCCGGCTTGGAGGAAAGAATCTGGTCAATCTGACCCTGCGCCATGATTGAGTAGGCCGTGCGACCAATGCCGGTATCCATCAGCATGTCGCTGATGTCCTTCAAACGACAGAGTGTCCCATTGATCCGATACTCGGACTTGCCGTCGCGGAACACCCGGCGCGTGATCGCGACCTCGTTGTAGTCGACCTTCAGCTTCTCCTCGCAGTCGGCCATGGTCAGCGTGACTTCCGCCATACCGAGCGGCTTGCGCTTCTCGGTGCCATTGAAAATGACATCCGCCATCTCGCCGCCACGCAGCGCCTTGGCCGAAGTTTCACCGAGCACCCAGCGGATGGCATCGACGACATTGGATTTTCCGCAGCCATTCGGACCGACAATGCCGGTCACGCCTTGGTGGAACTCGAGGTGGGTCTTGTCGGCAAACGACTTGAACCCGTGGATATCTAGGGATTTGAGATACATGTGGTGACAGAAGTAGGGATGGAACATGCCCCGGGAGGGAATCCGGGCAAGCAAGAGCCTAGGGACGAAGCCCCAACGGAAAAGCTCACGTCGCGCATAACACCACATGAGATGGTGTTTACCATATTTATATACCATATATTGTGTTTTGGGCTAATTAAGACTTCCAAATCAATTCGCAAAGCGGGAACCCATTCCAAGCTTGAGTTGTCCGACAACTTCGCTTTGCTGTCCCCAGCCAAACGCTCAAATCATGTCTGAATTCCTTACCGTTTCCCGTGCCGATCACGACCGTCTCGTCAAAGCTGCTTACGAATCCCGGGGGTTTACCTCCGATGAGTCCGCCGAAGGTGCCAAGCTTGCCGCCGAAGCAGCCCGTCATGGAATCCGCACCCACCACGCGCTCAAAGCCCTCCACCTCGACCACCTTTTCGGCTCGGCCACCGGCGGCTGCACTCCCGGTGCGGAAATCGAAGTCATCCCTTCCAAGTTCGCCGCTTCCGAAACCTGGAACGCCAACCGCAAGCTCGGGCAGTCCGTCGCCTACCGTGCCATCGACCGTTGCATCGAACTCGCCGACCAGTATGGCATCGGCCAGGTCTCGGTCGACAATGCCTTCCACTACCTGTGGGGCGGCGGCTACGTGATGGAAGCCGCCGAGCGCGGATACATCGCCTACACCAACTGCACCTCGGCCCTTGCCGAGGTGGTTCCTTTCGGCGGAAAATTCCCTACGCTCGGCACCAATCCCCACTCATGGGGCTTTCCTACTACAGACGCCGTAGGTTTCCCGCTCGTCAGCGACTGGGCCACCTCCGTCGTTGCCATGGGCCGCGTCCAGGCACTCAAGCGCGAAGGCAAGCAGCTCCCACCAAACGCCGCGGTCGACAAAGACGGCAATCCCACCACCGACCCGAATGAAGTGGTCGCCCTCCTCCCCTTCGGCGCGCACAAAGGCTACGCCATGTGCCTTCTCAACGAACTCTACGGCGCACTCATCGGTGGCTCGCTTCCAAGCATCCGCGGCCGCGCCCAGCAGGCAGGTCCCGGCGAGAAAACCAGCACCGCCTTCTACTTCCAGGTCATCCATCCCGACGCGGTTTCGGGCAATGCTTTCGCCAAGGGCCGCAGCCAGATGGAGAACCTCAAGGAGGTCATCGCCGACATCTTCGGACACGGCAACGAGAAGTGCATTCTCCCCGGCCAGTTCGAAGCAGAGGCTCGCAAGCGCTCCGACGAAGCCGGCGGCCTTCATTTCACCCAGGCTGAACTCGACGAATTCGCTGAGCTCGCCGAGGAAGTCGGCACCGAGCCACTCAAGGCGATTTGAGCAGTCAGCCAAAACGGATTCTTTTCCTCTGTTCGCAAAACAAGCTCCGCAGCCCAACGGCCGAAGCCGTCTTTGCAGAGCGAGCGGATGTCGAGGTCGACTCGGCCGGCTTGAACAATGACGCCATCGTCACCCTTTCGGCCGAGCAGCTGGAATGGGCGGATCTGATCGTCGTCATGGAGAAGGCGCATCGAAATCGACTGAACCGGAAATTCCGCACTTCGCTGGCGGGAAAACGCATCGTCGTCCTGAATATCCCGGACGACTACGACTACATGGACCCGGAACTGGTCGAGCTGCTCGATCGGCGCTGCTCGCCGTTTTTCCCCGCCGGATAATTGTATCAAGGCAGATTGAGAACAACGAAATCGCGCGAAACTCCGCGAAACTTTTTGAGGTTTGAGGCCCAGTCTTTGGTTCTATCTCAGAGTCGCAAACCTATTTCACCATCACTTCATTTTCCGTGTATTCGGTGGTTCCCCATCTGCCGTTCTGAAATTTCGCGCTTTTTCGCGCGATTTCGTTGTTCCCATTCATAGCATTCGCCGAAGTTTCGTTGTTCCTCATTCCATCAACCATCGACCCGATTCCCCCCCTTGACCGGATAGCTTCCAGCACCGAGCATTGCGTCCCGCATGGCCACCGCCCTTCAATTCAGTCCGATCGATGAAATCATCGCCGAAGTCGCCGCAGGGCGCATCGTGATCGTCGCCGACGATCCATCACGCGAGAACGAGGCCGACCTGATCGCGGCGGCCTCCCTTTGCACTCCCGAAACCGTCTCTTTCATGGCGACTCATGGCCGCGGTCTGATCTGCGCCCCGATCACGGAAGAGCGTGCCGAGGAGCTCGATCTTCCGCCCATGACCCGTCGCAACCGCGAGGTCCAGCGCACCGCATTCACCGTCACGGTCGATGCCGCCCGAGGCATCACCACCGGCATCTCCGCCAGCGACCGCGCCCTGGGCATGCAACTCCTCGCCGATCCGAAGGCCGGACCGGACGACTTCGTCCAACCCGGACACATCTTCCCCCTTCAGGCACGCCAAGGCGGCACCTTGCGACGCGCTGGCCACACCGAGGCCGCCGTCGACCTGGCACGCCTCGCCGGTCTTCCCGCGGCAGGGGTCATTTGCGAAATCATGAATGACGATGGCAACATGGCCCGCGTCGGCGATCTCGGAGACTTTCAGAAGGCGCACGATCTGAAAGCCTGTACCATCGCCCAACTCATCGAATGGCGTCGTCGCTCCGAGAAGCTCGTGATTCGCGAGGAGACGATCAAAATGCCAACCGACCACGGAGAGTTCGATTGCCATCTCTACCGGATCAACACCGACGACTCCCACCATCTGGCACTCAGCCGGGGTGATATCGACCGCGATACGCCAACCCTGGTCCGCGTGCATTCCGAATGCCTCACCGGTGACGTCTTCGCCTCGAAACGCTGCGACTGTGGCGGCCAACTCCACGACGCCATGGCGCGCATCGCAGATGAAGGAGGCGTTCTCCTTTATCTCCGCCAAGAAGGCCGGGGCATCGGGCTTGCCGGAAAAATCCACGCCTACAAACTTCAGGAACAGGGCCTCGATACGATCGAAGCCAATGAAAAGCTCGGATTCTCCGCCGACCTGCGCGACTACGGCATGGGAGCCCAGATCCTGCAGGACCTCGGCCTCGGCAAGATCCGCTTGATGACCAACAACCCAAAGAAGGTCGTCGGACTCGAAGGCTACGGGCTCGAAATCGTGGAACAACTTCCGATCAGCCGCCCGTCGAATCCTCACAACGAGCGCTATCTGGAGACCAAGCGCAGCCGCATGGGTCACAGCATCTGAAATTCGGCGCTGGAATCTTACATCCAGCGTGCCTGCTCGTTGACAAGCGCGCTCCCTGCCGCCATACCCCGAACATGTCTTCGGCACTCCCGCCCCAACCCCGTATCATCGGACCCCGCGTCCGGGTGTGCATCGTTGCCGCCAAATACAACGAGCAGTTCGCTGACGCTCTCGTTGACAACGCCGTCGAGGAAATCGGAGTGCTGATGCCCTCGACTCGTGTCGACCTGATTCGCGTCCCCGGTGCTTTCGAAATCCCCGTCGCAGTCGCCACCGTGCTCCAGCGCGAAAAACCCGCCGCGGTGCTCGCGCTTGGAGTGATCATCAAGGGAGCCACCGCCCATGCGGATCTCGTTGCCTGCTCGGTCACCGAAGCACTGCAACGTCTCGCCGTGGAATACACCATCCCGGTGATCAATGAAGTGCTGCTGCTCGAGGACGAAAAGCAGGCCTACGCCCGCTGCATCGGTGCCAATCTCAATCGTGGTAAGGAAGCGGCTCGAGCCGCAGCCGCGATGGTCGACGTCTTCCACGAACTCGACCGCACCATGCCCAAGGACTCGTCCAAGACGAAGAAGTCACGACATGCCTAGCCGCCGCCAGATCCGCGAGGCCGTCGTCCAGTTCCTCTACTGCTCCGACCTCGAAGGCGGTGCCGATCCCGCGTCTCTACGCGAACCCTTCTGGCAATTCGTCACCGAGTCCGATCGGCGGGCCCTGATGCTGGCCACCTGGAAGACCATCCATCACCTCGGCGTCGGTCGTGATCAGCGACACGACGAATTCGTCGCTCGACTGCCCACCGCATCCGCCACCCTGCGCGCCGATCCGGCACTCGAAAAAGCGTCAGCACTGCTCGACCGGATCGCTTCGCTCGAAGACGAGTGGACTGCCCGGATGGCCAAACTCTCGCGCATTCCAAAAGACGATGACGATGATGCCGTCGGCAGCCGCTTTGAGTCGGCGATCGACGATCTCTTCCGCACCGATCGAACGCTCTCGACTTCGATTCAAGAGTTTCAGGAGATGATCGAGGATCACCCCGCTGCCCGGCCACAGCTTGAGCCATTGATGGGAAGCCTCCGACGCCTCAAGCGCGTCTCCGATCGCATGCGGATGATCGAGAGCCCTGAGGATTTTCCCGAACAAAGTGAACTCGCCAAGATCCGCGACTCACGAACCTCACTCAAGGTCCTGCGGGAAGAAGCCAACCGGCTCGCCGACGCCGTCTTGAGTCAGCGGGAAGCCATCGATGAACGCCTCCACGAGGTCATCGAGAACTTCGCGCCCGAGCGAATCGACCCGATCGACCGCTCCATCCTGAGATTGGCCACTTGGGAAATCCTCCACGATCCAAACGTTCCCGCACCCGTGGCCATCGACGAGGCCATCGAACTCGCGAAACGCTTCGGGACCTCCGACTCCGGACGCTTCGTCAACGGCGTCCTCGACAAGATCGCGAAAGGAGTGGCGCTCTGAGAGCGCCATGAAAGGGCACGGCGCTTTTCAGGCCCACCATCGCTCCAAAAGCAGGCCGATTTTCCCATCCCCAATTGGGTCTGATGTCTGCTAGAACCCTCCCCATCGCATGGCACGCTACCCGACCCGATTCCAGCTCCGGACCCTTTGGAACGCCGCAACAGGCGTCTCGATCCTCATTCTAGGAGCCCTGCTCGTCGGCCTGATCTGGTTGTTCGGGGAGGTCTTCGGCTTCCTCCAACCCGTTCTCGTCCCACTCGCCGTCGCTGCCATTGTCGCCTATCTCCTCGATCCGATTGTCCGCTGGTTTCAAAACCACGGCATGACTCGTGGCCGCGCCGTCGTCATGACATTCGGCTCAGCCACCGCACTCACGCTGGCCTTGGTGGCAATCATGATCCCGCTGGTCGGGAATCAGATCAATCAGTTCAAGCAGCGCCAGGTTGATGAAACAGGCCCCGCTATTGAAAAAGTGGGCGAGAATGAGGAACAACCTGAAAAGCCTTCTTTTGACGACAAGATTGTCAACGCGCTGATCAAGGAACGAAACACCGTCCCATGGACCCGGCCCGCCATCGACTGGGCCCTGTCCGCGCCTCAGGAACTCATTCTCAAGGAAGCGAAAATCGAAGAGCTCAGCGACGAGGGAAACGTCGACGAAGTCGCCTCCATGCGCGGAGACGCCCTCACTGAGCTTCTCGACAAGGCCTATGAAAACGACGGGATTTCAAATCCTAACATTCAACTCGAAAACACCCAGATCTGGCATTCGATCAAGGGTTTGCAGGACGAAGCACTTGCATGGGCGCGAGGAGGCACCTCGAAGATTATGGGCTTCATCGGCTTGATCATCGGCTTCTTCATGGTGCCGATCTATCTTTACTACTTCCTCCGCGAAAGCGCGGCGATCAAGGAACACTGGCATGAGTTCGTCCCGCTCAAGGCCTCCCGTTTCAAAACGGAACTCATCGAGACGCTCACCGAGGTCAACCAGTACCTCATCTCCTTCTTCCGTGGTCAGGTGCTCGTCGCCTTCATCGATGGCATGCTGGTCGGCATCGCCCTCACCATCTTCGGCCTGCCTTTGGGCCTGCTGATCGGTATCATGATGGCAATTCTGGGAATCATTCCCTACATCGGCAACATCATCACGCTGATCCCGGCCTGCGTCCTCGCCTATTTCCACTTTTCGGCAGAGCCCTCCTTCCTCGGTGCCAACCCTTGGTCCTATGTCCTCGCCGTCATCGCCATCTTCATCATCGTCCAACAGATCAATTCGCTGATCACCGCACCAAAGATCGTCGGAGACTCCGTTGGACTTCACCCGATGACGGTGATTTTCTCGATGCTCTTCTGGTCGCTGCTGCTCGGTGGATTCGTCGGAGCCCTGCTGGCCGTCCCCCTTTCCGCTTCCATCAAGGTCCTCTTCCGCCGCTACATCTGGGAGCGCAAACTCAAGGAGGGGCCCTCGGATCCGGAAATCGATGGCGATGAATGGTCACCTGCTGAGGCAGAAGCTTGATCGATCTCTCCTTGCATGCGGAAAAGCGCCATGCGAAGTCTCATTCGTTGAAGCTAGCCACCATCATCCACCTCAGTCTCGCAGGTATTGCGACGGCTGACTTGATCGCCCGTTTCGAAACTGACAGGGGGGATATCGACGTCATTCTGCAATACGAAACGGCACCGCAAGCGGTCGCGAATCTGATCACCCTGTCGCAGGGCACCCGGGCGCGCCTCGACCCGGCCTCAGGCGCACCGACATTCAAACCACTTTACGTCGGGGAGAAATTCTTCCGCACTGGCAACAACGATTTTTCGAAATTCGCCCAGACCGGATCAGGAACCGGAACCAACAGCGGGAGCACGGGCTTCACGTTCAAGGATGAATTTACGCCCACCCTGAAGCATGAGGGCTATACGCTCTCCATGGCCAACAGCGGACCGAATTCCAACTCCGGACAGATCTTCTTTACGGGAAACATTACCATCCCCAGCTACGATCCCCGCCATACCATCCTCGGACTCGTGCTCGATGAAGACAGCCGCGCGGTCGTCGACGAAATCATCAATGCCGGAGATAACAACAGCATGATCAATACGGTTAGTATTGAACGTACCGATCAAGCGGCCATCGATTTCGACGAGCACGCCCAAGGACTTCCGACTCTCTACAAACCCGAAGGAAAACTATTCGTTACAAAGAACGAGTCTACCCGGTTCAATCTGCTTCCTGCAGCCACCACCGGCGATGTCGTCCGCGCATTCAGATCGACCGATCTCATCAACTGGGAAACAACGAACACGGCTCACGTCGGCATCAGTACCGGAGCGATCGCCGTTCCCGCCCTGACCGACATCATCTTGGATGACGCGAGTTTCGACTCCGCTTTCTATAATATCACCGTCGCTTCTCATCCGGGAGCGGTTGCACCTTCATCGCTCCGCTCCCGAAGCCTTGAGATCACTCTGGGGGGGAACGCCTATCGCTTTGACTTCGATAATTCCGGGGCCGGGGGAACAGTTGCCTGCACTCCCAGCAGCGGAGAACCCGTCTCCGGCCCGTTCAGCGTTTTCGACTTTGCCAGTGGGGCGCACAACGTCTTCGTAATCACGGATTCATTATCCATCGCCTCGCCGTCAATACCTCGCTATTTGCAAATCCGCTTCGGTGCCGATTCGGCCACCAACTCCCTTGTCAGTGGTCACCAGCTATCGTATTTCTGGGTTGGAAGTTGGGCGGAATACCCACCCGGAACCGCCACCATCACCCGGCAATAAGGCCAAACCACTCCGGCTTCACCAGCCAGGCACAGTAGATCATGTAGCCGGTAACGAGCGCTCCCCCTTCGTAGCGGTTGATCTTTCGTCCCCACGCCAAAAAGGGCACAAGGATCAATGTCACTCCCCCCATCACCCAAAGACTGACCGAGTCCATCGTCTTTGCTTCGATCGGCTTCACTGCGGCAGTAATACCCATCACCGCGAGGATGTTGAAAAGGTTCGAACCGATGATGTTCCCCGCAATGAGATCCATTTGACGACGTCGAACCGCAGCGATCGTGGTCGCAAGCTCCGGCAGCGAGGTGCCCAATGCCACAAGCGTCAACCCGATCACCAGCTCGGGAACCCCGATCTGCTGCGCAAGAATCACTCCACTGTTTACCAGACGGTCCGCGCCGAATAGCAGCGCTGCCAAGCCCAGCACGACCCATCCGGCGCTTTTCAGATAAGCCTTAACGCTGTGATCAGCCGCGTTCGCGATCGCTTCCTCAGGGATGTCGTGCACCGCAGGATCCCCGCGATGCCGCTTTGAGATGCGAATACTGGTCACGACATAAAGAATAATTGCCAGTGTCATCGCAACCCCCTCCCATCGAGCAATCGCCCCATCCCAGATCATGACCATGAAGACCCCGGTCACGACGAGAAGAATGGGCAACTCCCGGCGAACCACCTGACTGCTGACGACGAAGGGGCGCATCAGCGCGGCGAGTCCCAGCATCAGCGCGATGTTGCAGATATTGGAGCCGACGATGTTGCCAACGGCGATATCCGCATTCGTATCGGGATCGAGGTTCGCCTTGAGACTCACGATCAGCTCAGGAGCACTGGTGCCGAACGCCACCACGGTCAATCCAATCAACAATGGCTTGAGCCCCGATTTCAGCGCGATTTCCGAAGCTCCGCGGACCAACCAGTCGGCACCGAACGAGAGCAAGGCGAGACCGGCAATCAGCCAGGTGAGGTGCACCAGTAGTTCCATTCGCTCCAGACTGGACTGAAACCACCGCTTGCCAACTGGAAATCATTGCCGCTTTTACCAGTGCACAATTCCCGCTTTTTTCACTTCGCACAGCCGCCTCCACCCTTTACCCAACGCCCATGTCACGCACCCACCGCATCGCAGTCCTCGCCGGCGACGGCATCGGCCCTGAAGTCATGACCGACTCGCTGCGCGTCCTTGACGCCGTCGAGGCGAAATACGGTTTCACCACCGTGCGCAACGAGCAGCTTGTCGGAGGTGCGGCCCTTGATGCCACCAACAACGAGACTCCTCTGCCGGCCGAGACCATCTCTGCCTGCGAAAACAGCGATGCCATTCTCTTCGGCTCCGTCGGTGGCCCGAAATGGGAATCCCTCCCGCCGGACATCCAGCCCGAGCGCGGAGCCCTGCTTCCGCTCCGCAAACACTTCGGCCTCTTCGCCAATCTCCGCCCGGGCGTCTGCCTTCCCTCCCTGACCCACGCGTCGCCCGTCAAAAACGAGCTCATCCCGAATGGCTTCGACGTCCTCTGCGTGCGCGAACTCACCGGTGGTGTCTACTTCGGCAGCCCGAAAGGCCGCGAGGAACGCGATGGCGAAACCGTCGCCTTCGATACCATGATCTACAAGCGCAGCGAGATCGACCGCATCCTGCGCGTCGCCTTCACCGCCGCCATGGGCCGCGGCAAGCGCCTTGTCTCGGTCGACAAGGCCAACGTGCTCGCCTCCTCCGTCCTCTGGCGCGAAGTCGCCACCGAAGTGGCCAAGGATTATCCTGAGGTCGAACTTTCCCACCTCTACGTCGACAACGCTGCGATGCAGCTCTGCCGCCGGCCCGACAGCTTCGACGTGCTTGTTACCGAGAATCTTTTTGGCGACATCCTCTCCGACGAAATGGCGATGATCTCCGGATCCCTCGGCATGCTTCCTTCCGCCTCGCTTGGAGAAAAGAAGGAAGGCAGCGATCTCTATTTCGGCATGTATGAGCCGTCCGGCGGATCCGCACCCGATATCATGGGGCAAGGCATCGCCAACCCGATCGCCCAGATCCTCTCCGTCGCCATGCTGCTGCGCTTCTCGCTCGGCGAAAACGATGCAGCCCAAGCGATCGAAGACGCCGTCTCAGCGGCCATCGACAAGGGCTTCCGCACAGGCGACATCGCCACCGGTGCCGCCACCGAAACCAAGGTCGGCACCACCGCCATGACCGACGCGATCCTCGCAGGGATCTAATGGGAAGAGCGACGCCCCCGTCGCTCAAGGGGAGAGGCCGCCTCTCCTTGACGCCCCACCAAGCAATCAGGTTCCCCGCAAATCTGAGCTCGGATCAGAACCATACGATCCGACTGTTAGAGCGCCTGTTGAAACAGACCACTCTTCAGCTAATGGCACGGGGGCGTGCCATCTCCCATCACGCCTTCAAGACCTGCTCGACAAACTCAAGCACCTCCCCCCGGCCCTTCCCTGTCTTCGTCGAGGTCTGAAAGTATCTCGGCTCGCCTTCACAACGCTCGGAGAGCGCCTCAAGAAAAAGCGCCACGTTCGACTTCACCTTGTTGGCCTTCGACTTGTCGGTCTTGGTGAAAACCAACGCGAAGGGAATCCCGCCAACCGCGAGCCAATCGCAGAAATCCAAATCGATCGCCTGAGGCGTAAGCCGTGAGTCGATCAACACAAACACACAGCGCAACTGCTCGCGCTGAGAAAGGTAGTCGGACACTGCTTTCTGAAACTCCTGCCGACTCTCCTTCCTTACCTTGGCATAGCCGTAGCCCGGAAGATCCACCAGCATCCACGCTTTGTTCATCACGAAGAAGTTGATCAAGCGCGTCGCACCGGGAGTCGATGAGACCTTTGCCAGGTCCTTCCGATTGGCCAGCAGGTTGAGCAACGAGGATTTTCCAACGTTCGATCGACCAATGAAAGCGAACTCCTGGAGTCCCGATTCAGGACAAGTCTCGAAGTCCGGTGAACTGGTGAGAAAGTCGGCAGCAGTAATCTTCATGGGCGCGGAGCCATCTAGCCGCAAAACCCGTCCACAGCGAAAACCAAATCTTCCATTCATTCGTCGCGCGTCTCGCTTGCCCCTAGATACAAGTCCGGAAATGACGATGAAAAACCCATTTTTGAGCTATCCCGCTCTTTTTCTTTGACTACTCAAAGTCAATCGCTTCAGTTCGCCTCATGCGAAGTTCCCTGACACGGCTTTGGCTCGTTGCTTCTTGCCTCCTGATCCCTTTGACGAACTGCTCCAAAGAGCCCGCGAACAGCGCGGCCGATGCCCGCTACAAGACGGTCGCCACCGTCGGTATGATTGCCGATGTCGTCCGCCAGATCGCAGGAGACAAAACCGAAGTGGAAGGCCTGATCGGCGAGGGAGTCGACCCTCACCTCTACAAGCCGACGGGATCCGACGTGAAGAAACTCCAGGCGGCGGACATCGTCTTTTACAACGGTCTGATGTTAGAAGGAAAGATGGGAGATGTGCTCGTGCGCGTCGCCTCCAGCGGCAAGCCGGTCCACGCCGTCACGGAGAGGATTCTCGAGAGCAAGGACTTCGTCATGAGCACGGAGGAAAACCACTACGACCCCCATGTCTGGATGGATGTCGCAGGCTGGATCAAGGCCAGCAGCGTGATTGGAGATTCGCTTGCCAAATACGACCCTGCGAACGCGAACTACTACAAAGACAGGACGAGTCAATACATCGACCAACTGAACAAGCTCGACGAGTATGCCCGCGTCTCCATCGCTTCGATTCCCGAAGGCAAACGCGTCCTGGTGACCGCTCATGACGCCTTCAGCTACCTCGGTCGTGCCTACGGCATCGAAGTCCGCGGCATTCAGGGCCTCAGCACCGAGTCCGAAGCCGGCCTCAAGGACATCAACCAGCTCGTTGACTTTCTTGTTGAAAACAAGATCCCTGCCGTCTTCGTCGAAAGCTCGGTCTCTCAAAAGAACATCAAGGCTCTCATCGAAGGAGCCCGGGCCAATGGTCATGAAGTCAAAATCGGCGGTGAACTTTTTTCCGACGCCATGGGCCCCACTGGCAGTTACGAAGGAACCTACATCGGCATGATCGACCACAACGTCACCACCATCACCCGTGCCCTCGGTGGCGATGCGCCGGCTGGTGGATTGAACGGAAAGCTCTCTAACTGATCCAGCGAGCGGGGATTTGTGATCCTCGTGTAACTCCAGCACCCCACCCTCAACAAACGATCAACCCCAAGCTCTCCAATCAGCCTCATCCTTCGGGGACTGCACGTCCCCGCTCCTTGCCATCCATGCACAACACATCCAGCGTCGATATCGCCACCGGTGTTCATCCGGAGCATCCACCGGACTGCCCTCTGGCGATTCATGACCTAACGGTCGCCTACCAGCGCAAGCCGGTCATTTGGGACATCGAGCTCAACATCCCCGAAGGCAAACTCGTCGGCATCGTCGGACCGAACGGTGCCGGCAAGAGCACGCTCCTCAAAGCCTGCCTCGATCTCATTCCTTCCACCTCCGGATGGGCCCACATCTACGGCCAGCCCTACAAGAAGCAACGCCACCTCGTCGGCTACGTCCCCCAACGCGAAAGCGTCGACTGGGACTTCCCTGTCAGCGCGCTCGACGTGGTCGCCATGGGAACCTACCGCACACTCGGCTGGCTGCGGCGCGTTGGAAAACGAGAGAAGGCCCTCGCCCACGAAGCCCTCGAGAAAGTCGGGATCGCCCACCTCGCCAAGCGCCAGATCAGCCAACTCTCCGGCGGTCAGCAGCAACGCGTGTTCCTCGCCCGTGCTCTCGTCCAGGACGCCAGACTCTACTTCATGGACGAGCCCTTTGCCGCGGTCGATGCGGCGACCGAACAGGCGATCGTCACCCTCCTCAAGGAGCTTCGAGCCCAGGGCAAGACCTGCATCGTCGTCCACCACGACCTCGCCACCGTCTCCCAGTACTTCGACTGGCTCATTCTTCTCAACATGCGCGTCGTCGCCGCAGGACCGACCGAGGAAGTCTTCACTCAGGAGAACCTCAGGAAGACCTACGGCGGAAAACTCGATCTGTTAGACAATGCCGCGGTCGCCCTGCGCCAGCGGTAAACGAAACGCGGAAACACCGGAAAACATTGCCCTTCACCCTTCAGGACCTGTTCGACGTCGTTTTGCTGAAAAGCTACAACGTCCGGCTTGTCGTCGTCAGCACCATGCTGCTGGGCATCACCTCCGGGCTCATCGGGTCATTCCTCCTGATGCGTAAACGCTCGCTGATGGGCGACGCGCTGTCCCATGCCACGCTCCCCGGCATCGGCATCGCTTTCGCCGTCATGGTCGTAGCAGGCGGAACAGGCAAGTACCTTCCCGGCCTGCTTCTGGGCGCGACCATTTCCGGCATCGCCGGCGTGCTCGTCATGCTCGCCATCACCAAAACCACCCGGCTGCGCGACGACGTTGCCATGGGATTCGTGCTCAGTGTCTTCTTTGGCATCGGCGTCGCAGTTCTCGGACTCATCCAAAAGATGCCCCAGGGAAATGCCGCCGGTCTCGAATCCTTCATCTACGGCAAGGCCGCATCGATCGTCTGGCAGGACTCCGTTCTCATTGCCGCCATCGCCTTGGTAACCGCCGTATCCGCCGTTCTTCTGAGAAAGGAATTCACCCTGCTCTGCTTCGACGACACCTACGCCGCCTCCCAAGGCTGGCCAGTGCTCTTTCTCGATGTGCTGATGCTCGGACTGGTCACGGCTGTCACCGTCATTGGCCTTCAAGCCGTCGGCCTCATTCTTGTCATTGCCTTCCTCATCATTCCGGCTGCTGCCGCCCGCTTCTGGACGAACCGCCTCGGCATGATGCTGCTGCTTGCCTCGATCGTTGGAGGTATCAGCGGCTGGCTCGGAGCCTCGCTTAGCGCGCTCCTTCCCAAGCTACCCACCGGCGCGGTGATTGTGCTCGTCGCCGCCACCATCTTCATCATCAGCATGCTTTTTGGCAAAGCCCGCGGCGTCATCCCACGCCACCTCGATCAACTCCGGCTCAAACGCCGGGTCGGCCGCCAGCATCTGCTGCGTGCTGCCTACGAGATCCTCGAGCACCACAACCGTCCCGCGATCAATCTGCCGATCAGCCGCGACTCGATGCTCGAACACCGGGCGTGGACGCCTCGCCAGTTCAAGAGACTGCTCTCTCTGGCGAAACGCGAAGACCACCTCGAAGCATCCGCACCCGGAACCATTCGTCTTTCCGAATCGGGCTTCGGGGAAGCCGCCCGCATCACTCGAAACCACCGCCTCTGGGAACTCTACCTGATCCGCTACGCCGACATCGCCCCCAGCCACGTCGACCGCGATGCCGATATGGTGGAACACATTCTCGGTGCCGAAATCGTCCGCCAACTCGAGGCGGAAATCGCCCCGCAATCCGAAATTCCCCCAAGCCCGCACCGGATCCAATGAACTGGACGTCCTTCGATACCTGGATCGCGATCACCGCCACGTTGTGTGCAGTCTCATGTGCCTTGCCCGGGTGCTTTCTCGTACTGCGAAAAATGAGCATGATGGGAGATGCAATCAGCCATGCCGTGCTTCCCGGGCTTGCGATTGCCTTCATCGTCACCGGCAGCCGTGCCAGTGTGCCGATGTTCATCGGTGCGGCCGTGGTCGGCATTCTAACAGCCTTGTTCACTCAATGGATCAGCCGCTTCGGACAGGTGGATCGGGGTGCCGCGATGGGCATTGTGTTCACCACCCTTTTCGCCATCGGCCTCGTTCTGATCGTGAATGCCGCCGACCGGGTCGACCTTGACCCGGGCTGCGTGCTCTACGGAGCTATCGAACTCACGCCCCTCGACACCGTCAAAATCGGTTCGCTGATGATCCCTCGCGCGGCCCTGGTGAACGCCATCATCCTCATGCTCAATCTCGGGATCATCACCCTGCTCTACAAAGAACTTCGCCTGAGCGCCTTCGATCCTCAACTCGCCGATACCCTCGGCTTCTCATCCGGCTTTCTTCACTACCTGCTCATGACCATGGTCGCCGTGACCACCGTCGCCGCCTTCGAATCGGTCGGCAGCATCATCGTCATTGCAATGCTCATCGTCCCACCCGCAGCCGCACTCCTGCTCACCCGGCGGCTTTTGCCCATGCTCCTCATCAGCACGGTGCTTGCCGCCGCTTCGGCCTGGCTCGGGCACTTCCTCGCCATGAGCCTGCCGAAGCTCATCGGCTTCGAAGACACCACAAGCTCCGGCATGATCGCCTTTGCCGCAGGCTTGCTCTTTCTTCTCGCCTGGCTGTTCGCCCCTCACGAGGGACTGATCAGCCGCCGCTTCATCAAGATGCAGGACTGATCCGGATGCAATCCGTATCGACCTCCACCTTCCAGTCCGGACGATGAGAGGCCACGAAAGAGCGCACTTCATCCATCGTCGGATAGATCTGCTCGCTCTTTCCCTCAAAGCAACGGGCGTCATCAATCAAGATCACACACCGCAGATCTTCGCGGGCAAAAATGTGGCCCAACTCCTCCATCACCGGCGTGTCCTTGTCGCCCCGCGCGGTATTGCCTGCGGAATAATGTCCATCGAGCCAGAAAAGCGCCGGGCCATCCAGCTTGGGAACCAATTCCGACATCACCTGACCACTATCCCCATGCAGGATCTCAATGCTGGAATCCCCCTTGAAACGCTCGACGGCCGCCTGATGAAAATGATCCGCCAACTCGATCGAATAGAGCTTCCGGAAATCCCCACGCATCGCCTCAATCATGTCCCCCTTGAAGGTTCCGGTCTCGACCAGAACGTCGAGGCCGAAGCGCTCACGATAATCGCGGATGTTCTTCTGCTTGATCGCGTGCGGTGGAGGCGCCGGACGACCCGCTTCCTCCCACTTCGCGACGGCGCGCTTATCTTTCCATTTTGAAAACAGGCTCATGAGTTTTTAGTCGGTGTTGCTGCCTTGATCCTCGAAAACATAGCCGTGGATCTCAATCTCTTTCCGAAAAACGCGATCGATGATCTCGAGGTGGGGTTTCTCAAGGACCTTGCTGTAGTGGGTCCGATCCTTCCGGTAGCCGCCCTTGGCTCGAACCCCCAGCGATCCATCGAAGGGAATCCCGAAACGCTCGCAGATGCCACCGATCCCCTCGGCCAGATTCTCATACTTGATGATCTCGTCCACCAGGCATTCCCCATTCTGATCGAGATAGAATCCGGTGTTCTGACAGAAGACACCTTCCTCAAAATACTCGTCGAGTGTCAGCTTCCCCCCACGATACGCCTTCTGCATGTGGTAGTGGGAAAGTGTCTTGTCCCACGGGTTCCTTTCGACGGCAAATTTGTGGTAGCTGTTCCAGATCTCAGGATCGATCCGCATCCTGGCAATCCGCGCCGGAATATGCTCATGAAATTTCCGCCGCTTGCGCATGTCGTCGAAAGTCCGTCGCGGCGTGAAAAAGCGACGTTCCACGAACACACTTTTGTCCACCGGATAATTGAAGCTGAAGAACTCCTTGAGAGGAAAAAACGCCTGCTTCCAATTTCGAGGCTCATGTCCTTCCACCGGTGGCCGCGTCGTGGTGAAAACATCATCCGGCCCACAGTGCGGCGAGAGAAACGCCTCAATGCTCGTTCCGGCTGTTTTCGCGGTCTTGATGAAAATAAACCGGTGCTGATGGGAGATGACCATTCGCGCCGCCAGCGATAGCCCAGCCCCGCCCAGTGGCGCAAGTGGTTTCCCCTGCCTCGCGTTCAAGGCCGCCCGGCATCACGCCACGATCATTCGCCTTCAAGCACCGCGGCAGCGGTCAGTTCGGCAAACGGCCCCAAGGCGCCGAAGAAGCGGATCTCGCGCTCACCATTGAGCACATACACAAAGGGCCACGATCCCACCCGATACTCGTTGCCCAGCTTGTTCTCAGGATCGGAAAAGTTCGGCCAGTCCACCGGCGCGGTCGGCCTCTGTTGAAGATCCCGCAAGGTCTCCCGAGAATCGCTATTTACACCAACGACCTCAAACTGCTTCCCAGCAAATCGCTCATCCGCCCGCACCGATCGGATCATGTCGATCACTCCATCCGCCCCTTCGTTCCCAGAATTCCAGAACAACAGCATCACCACCTTCCCAGAATAATCGGATAGCTTCATCGGACGCCCCCCGGAATCCACCCCGTTCAAGTCCGGAGCGACCCGTCCCTTGCTGAGATTCATGATGATGTAGAGCTCGTCTTCCGCCATCTTGGCAACCGACGAGCCGTCGATCACCACGTCCGCCGCATCGATGATGGCCTTCCTCAACATACTCAAACGCTCGGCCATCACCCTCGGATCGTCTCCAAGATTCTTATCGAGCATCGCAATGCCAAGCGCTGCGACACCCCGCACGGTCTTATCCGGATTCTCCTTCTCGATCCGGCGTAGAAGACTCATCGCCTGATTGTCACCACAGGCCACCAAGGCCATGCACATCGGAGCCAGCTTGGAACTCTTGATATGATGCTGCCCGACCTCGCGCCGAACCGCCTCCACCTGCTCCGCCATCAAGGGTCGTCGGATCCCGTCGTCTCCGATTTGGGCCAAAGGAAACGCCAACCTCAGAAACCACGCCGCAGGATCCAGGACCCACTCCTTGTCGAGATCCCCCTTGATGACCGTCCACATCTTCTCCGCTGCCGCCACCTGATCGGGACGTTGACCAAGCAGTGATTCCCTCTCCTCGACGCTCTTCGCCAGTTTTAGTTTCAACTGCCAGGCCTCATTCGCTCGCTCGTAGGCGGTCCTTATCGCCGCCGCCTGCTGAGGCGTGCCGGCATTCGCAGCAAGGCTCAAACCGGCAAGCACGAGGGTGATGATCCGCAAAATCCGCATGGCTCACGCTATCAAGCCGGACCCAGCTGACAAGTCCGGCCGCACACGCCCTTCCAATGCTTGCCCCAAGCGGCTGCCTCCCCTTTACTCCCGGCCCGATGGCCACCGAACATATCGACGTCCGCTACGTCGCCAGCCTCGCTCGGCTCGAATTGAGTGACGAGGAGTGCGCGACTTTCCAGCCCCAGCTGGACTCCATTCTCAGCTACGCAGAAAGCCTGAGCCGCCTGAATGTGGAGGGGATCGAACCCACCGCCCACCCGGTCCCCGTCTATGACGTCATGCGCGAGGATGTCCCCGGCACCAGCCTCACCCAGCAGGCGGTTCTTCAAAATGCCCCGGATCAGGCCCAGCAGCAGATCCGGGTTCCCAAAGTCATCGCCGACGCCTGACGACCATGTCCCTCGCGACCGCCACCATTGCCGAACTCCGCCGCAAGCTTACCGCCGGCGAGATCCAAGCCACCGACATCCTCGACGATCTCGCCGCAGCGATTTCCGCCCGCGATCCAGAGCTCGGCGCCTACCTCTCTCACGATCTCGATGCCGCCAAGGCTGCAGCGTCGAATGCCGACCTTTCGCTGCCACTCGGCGGCATCCCCATCGGCATCAAGGACAACATCAACGTCCTCGGCCAGCCCTGCACCTGCGGCTCCCGCTATCTTGAAAAGGGCTACACCTCACCCTACGACGCCACCGTCACCAGCAAGTTGAAGGCCGCCGGAGCGATTCCCTTCGGCCGACTGAACATGGACGAGTTTGCGATGGGTTCGTCCACCGAGAATTCCGCCCTCGGCCGCACTCTCAATCCTCACGATCCCGCACGCATCCCGGGCGGCTCTTCCGGCGGTTCCGCTGCGGCCGTCGCTGCCGACATCGCCATCGCCACGCTCGGATCCGACACCGGTGGCTCAATCCGCCAGCCCGCTTCCCATTGCGGAGTCGTCGGCCTCAAGCCTTCCTATGGCCGCGTCTCCCGCTACGGACTCGTTGCCTTTGCCTCCTCGCTTGATCAGATCGGACCACTCACTCGCAGCGTCGAGGACTCCGCCTTGCTTCTCCAAGCAATCGCCGGTCACGACACCCGCGACTCCACTTCACTTAATACCGAAGTCCCCGATTTCCTTTCAGGTCTGAACGACGGTGTCGTCGGCCTCAAGCTTGGCCTCCCGAAGGAATACTTCGGTGAAGGTATCGATCCCGCCGTGCGCGAAAAGGTCGAAGCCGCCACGAAGAAACTCGAAGCCGCCGGTGCCGAGCTTGTCGAAATCTCGCTCCCTCACACCGAATACGCCGTCGCTACCTACTACATCATCGCCCCTGCGGAAGCGTCATCGAATCTATCGCGTTTCGACGGCATTCGCTACGGCCATCGTAGTAGCGACCACGGCGACCTGCTCGAACTTTACTGCAAATCGCGCGAAGAAGGCTTCGGCCCGGAAGTGAAGCGCCGCATCATTCTCGGCACCTACGTGCTGTCCTCCGGTTACTACGACGCCTACTACAGCCGCGCCCAGAAGGTCCGCACCTTGATCCGTCGCGACTTCGAACAGGCCTTCGAAAAGGTCGACGCCATCCTTTCCCCAGTAACCCCCTCACCCGCCCGCAAGCTCGGGGAAAACAGTGACGACCCGCTTACCGAGTATCTCTCCGACATCTACACGATTGCCGCCAACCTCGCCGGCATCTGCGCCATCTCCGTCCCCTGCGGCACCGTCCCGGCAGATGGCGACAAGCAACTCCCCGTCGGCCTCCAGATCCTCGGCCCCCACCTCGGCGAAGCAAAACTCCTGCGCATCGCCAAGAGCGCCGAGTAGAGTGCACGCGCTCGCACCAAGACCTGAGTCTCCATAGGAGGCCGAGCAAATCTGCCTTTCGAGGAAGCCATTTGTCGGGGACGCTCAACCGCTATTGACGAGCAAATACAAGCTCGCCATGTTTCCCTTGTCGTCCCAAAGACTTAAGTTTAGCCCACCATCTGGCAAAATCGACACGCCCGCCATCATGAGTTCACAGCTGCTACTTTTGTTCGTGTTGGTTTTTACTCTTGCCGCCACCAGTCAGGCAGGGGCTCGGAATCGGTCCATCCTTGGAGATGACCTTATGGTCAGAGCTTCAGGAAATGTCGAACTATACCGATGGGACGGCTCGACGGCCACCAGGACGAACGTTTTCACGAATTGCGAGCAGTTCACGGCGGACCAGGCTCAAGCATTCTATCTTAAGTCAAACCAGGTTAAGGTTTCAGTGGCCCACGGCACGGCTGTCAACTTCCACTCCAGCACCCAAGCGGTCAGCGACTTGATCCTGTCTGATCGCGACCTGCTCCTCGCCCGTCCCGGGGCCGCTTTCGCGATTCTCGACCGCTTCGATGGGCGAGAGCTCGGGACACTCCCCGAACCTGCTGACTCAGGCGCATGGATATGGGATCACCGCGTCGACGAAGGCGTGCTCGCCGGATTCCGGTCCGGTGCGGCAAGCTGGGAGGTCTGCGTCATTTCTCTAAGGGGTGACCGAAGCCCGAGTTACTGGAGCATGCCCCGCCTGAGACAAGCTGCGTCCGGCGATGCCATGTGGATCTGCCGTGGCGGACGGAGGGCCTGGTTTTCAGACGGGTCGCTGCGTGATCTTGCGACAGGAGAAGTTCGAATTGATGCGGGGACTTCGATCAATGCCGCCGACTCCATTTCACTCGGGATTCACGCCATCGCCGTTGGAGATACGATCCGATTTCTCGACCATGAGGGAAACCTCATCGAGGAATTCAGCCACTCCTCCGAGTTTACCGCTCTCGCATCCAGTGGTCACACGGTCACCTGCGTTGACGCTCGCCGCCAAGGATTGGTGATCGTCCTCACTGACGAACCACTCCGCAATCCACCCGTCATTCTTCCGCCGGAGCCCTACAATCCCTATTCGTTCGGGCACGTGCAGGGCCTTGCGGACGGGAGGCTCGTCCTGAGTGGCCCGGCCTCCAGACAAGCCCACGTTTTTGATCCCAGCCTCGGAGACTTCCACTTTTCCATTCAGCTGCCATCCCGTGGACGCGTTCATGCGTTCGATAGCATCAACCGGATTGGTTTTGCGCCTGAAAACCGCGCAGAACCACCGAGTTTCGCCGACTTCAATCCTCGCGCCTCTTGGAGTGTCGGTGCGGCCGCGCCCCACAACTACACACACATCCTCCACCGAGCCGCCACAGATACGGCATGGATGCTCTCGCTTGATAGCGTCAATGACTTCCAAATCGGCTGGAATGCCCTCAATGGTGAGATTGTTGAGGCACCGCTTCAGGGCGACATCACGACTGATGGAGCATGGGATGATGTGAGTCGGACCCTCCATGCGATGGAAGGCACCCGCACCATCAAGAAATTCGTAGCAACTGACGGAGGAGGTATCGAAATGGTGAGTTCCGTCTTCGAAGGCCTCGTCTCGGATGGAAATCCGACATTCGTCTCCGTGGCACCCGGTGGAGACCTGGTCGCCACCGCCGAAAGCGTATGGGGACAGGATCCCGGGCGCAGGATCGCCCGATTCGAAAACCGGGTGGCCGCAGCCGTCTGGACCGACGATAAGCAACTGGTCACACTCAGGGCTGGCTCCGGCAACACCACGATTCTCGAGGTCCGGCCCGGCCCCTACTACTGGGCCTCCGAAAGGAAACAGTTTCCGGGTCGCCCTGTGGCACTCCACCGGCATGGTTCAGGTCTGACTGTGGTTGTTCAGGATGAGGGAAAGCCATGGTTCATCTCCCTCGACTCATCGCTCAAACCCGATCCGCGAACGGTGTTGCCCCCAATGGATCCTGCCGGCATCAGCCTCACGGCGAAAGAACGGACTTCGCTCACTTTCAGCATCGGCGCGGGTCTAACAAGCAACGACGCGATCATTGCCGAATACCGACGCACATCGTCAATCGAGAAGCCTTGGATTCCCCATTCGTGTCACCCGGGTGACGCCGCTCTGATCGAAATCGACGGATTGGTATCCGGCTGGCAGTACCAGGTTCGTTTTACCGGAATCCGGGGAGGATTTCGTTCTCCAGCCTCCAATCTGGAGACTCATACCACGACCAAATCCATCGGAGCGCTTGATGGAAACCCCTTCCGCTTGAATGCCTCCTGGACTCCCGGCTCGGGCGTCCAACTCCATTGGGACGACCTTCTGAGCGAAGAGACCGGATTCCGGATCACGAGGCGCAACACGGTCAGCAACGAAACTCTAACATTTGATGTTGCCGCCGACTCCACTGCTTTCATCGACGCCTCCGCTGCCGGTGGCACCGAATACGAGTACACGATTCTCGCCAGACGCGGAAACTTTTCCGGCACCGCCTCCCCGCCGACCGCCGTTTCGACCCGGGATCCCGGCAGCACGATGTCCTCCCATATTGATTTCGAATTCGTCGATTTCGGACTTGTTGGTATATCCTGGAGGTCACTGGTCAACAACGGCGCCTTCGAGGTTGCGCTGGAAAAACGGGGCTCGATCTCAAGTGAATGGCAGCGTCTTGGAGTCTTCGGCTCCGACGTGAGCCACTATCTGGATATCTCGGCACAACTGGAGGGGAGATCCCAATACCGCCTGGTCCTGTTGAAAAGCAGTGGTCCGGAAGCGGAGCAGGAAAGTGAATGGCTGAGCCATGTTTCATGGGCATGGAAGGGCAACGAAGTCGCCAAACGGTATGGCGACGTGGTCTATCTCCGCGATCCGGGTCGGAATTTGGTTCGTCGCTATTCCTTGTCGGAGAAAGCATGGCTACCCGACCTCAAACTTCAGCTTCCCGAAGCTTGCCCAAACTTCTTCGTCTCACCCCTCGGGCTGTTTTTCGGAAATGATCGCGGAATCTTTCACCATCCCGCTGGTCCCGGCACAACAAGCCGGTTGGAATTGGGACCGGGGGTTTCGCAGGTGAGGGCTTTCTGGACCTCGGGCAACCGACTCCACTTCGCCACCCAAACCTACCCCGCAGGAATCCACAGCCTGAGATTCGAGGAGGGCGAAGTTCATGGCCCTGCCATCACCTCGCCCATGACATCAATGCCTATCGGGCCGGTCTTTCTCTCGGAAGATTCGCGCCAGGTCTACAACAAGCAGGCCGGATCCTTCGGAAACCTCGTCCGACTCGACGAGTGGGCACCTGGTCGCTTTGAAGTTTCTGAAGTCGCCACCCCCCCATCATCCGGAGCGTCTCGGTTCGTTCCGATTCCCGACTCGGACTACGTCATGGATGATCATGGATGGCGCATGAAACGCCAACAACTCGACTCGCCCATCCGGGTCAACCTGGGATGGCATCTATTCGGACTCTCGGACTCCGGGCATTTCCTCCTGCAGCAGAGCCGCCGGATCTACCTGCAGAACCACTTCCTCTCCTACCAAGGGAACGTGAGTATGCAACCCGGTGAATCCTTTGCCGCAGGCGGCCGGGAATACCTGCACCTGTTCAGGTTCGACCGGAATGACGACTCCGTCTGGAAGGAGCGAAGCGTGGAACTGAGCACCCTCGGATTCGAACCGATTGAGAAAACGATCCCGACATCTCTACCCGACTGGTTCTGGTCGACCCCGTCCGGTGTGCGTTGGCATCAGCCGAGAGATTCGAAGAAGCTCATCACCACAACCTCAAATGCGATGATTCCGCTCACCGGATACTATCTCCAGCACGCGATATCAGCGGATCAACGCCGTGCAGCAGTGCTCGTCGTCATGGAATCAGGCAGACTCGAAGTGAATCTGATCGATGGAGAGTCCTCGCAAGTACTTGCCGCGATTCCAGTCAATCCCGACAGCCACTCCGTTTCATGGGAAGACTCCCTTGTTCGGGTCATTTCACCCGCCACGTCAACGACCTACGACCTTGGAGGGAACCCTCTGACGAACACTCCCGGCGCGATTTTTCCGTCGATCATGGCAAGCCTTCCGGCCCCACAGGACTCTGTTTCCTTCACACGGACCGAAGGCAATAAGGCGGTGATTTCGTTTTCCGGAACGGACTTCTCGGAAGAAGTCACTCTCGATTCCGCAGCATCCCGACTGCAGCTCTGTGTCGCTCCGGAACTGGACCGCCTCTTCACCTGGCCGGGCGGACTTCGCAGCATTTTCGAACTGAGTGAGACCATCCATTTGAACTGCATCTCACCTGTCGACGTCTGCTTTGCATGCGATCGGCTCATCATTCTCGATGAGGCCGGCCCCGTGAACTGGGTCATCGCCTACGACGCCTCAAGCGGGCAGGAACTGCAGCGGAGAAGACTCTCGCACCAGGTTCGCTCGCTTGACCCCGTCACGACAGGATTCGAAATGACCGAGGTAGGTCTGAGCCATGGTGTGGCTCTCTGGAAAACCAATGCAGAGTTGGCCCCTGCACCAGACACTCATTCCTTTCCTCCTGCCGCGATCATTCCAATCTCATCCAGCGAGGGGGTCGAGGGAGACGACTTGGTCGTCTATCCCCAGTACTCGGGATCGGGGCCGTTCTCATCTCAATGGTACAAAGACGGAATCCCGCTTCCCTCCCAGGTTTCCTTGAATCTGGAACTGCCAGAGGCCGAGCCGTCGGACAATGGTTCCTATCATCTTGTGATCACCGGTCCGGGAGGCTCGATCCAGACATCTCCCCACCAAGTCGTCATCCACCCGCTGGCCGCCGAATCAGAACAGAAGTTCCTCGCCAGGAAGGGATTCAGCCTCATTGAATTTGGTCGCGACGGGCAAATCAGCAAAACCATCCCCATTCCGCAGTCATATTGGGAGCAGCCACGCAGCTTTTGGAAGGATGGGACCGGCCGCTATGTCGTGACCTACGGCTTCAACTTTAGTGAGGTCGACTACATTCTCGTTTCCGAAAGCAACGGTGGATGGAAGAAGCTCGAAGTTCCGTCTTTCGGCGACGGAAACACAAGCAATCTCATGATCCACCGGAACTCCATGAGGATAGGTCAATTCGACTACGACCTACCATCACAGCGACTGCGGCGATCCGAATTTCGCGCGCTCAGATCCTTCGGCCAGTATCTCGTCACCAAACGAGGAATTGAGGATTGGGATTTCAATCTGATCGTTGCCATCCCAGTCGGAAACATCCCGCTCGAGAACGGCTACGCAGTACCTTCAATCTACTCCAACTATGGCTATGGCGACCCATCCCTGGACGGAGTCTTCAGCCTTACTTCGATTGAGGACCTGTCCACCTTCCTCGTAAAAGTTCCCGCGACCTACTACAGGTTCTCTCCCGCATTAAGCCCGTTCACCCATGATGAGCTCCTGTTCATTTCTCAGGACACGATTCTGCTCTACAACATTGCAACCAACGAATGGACGAACATTCCCGTCCCTTCGGGCATGACTTACTGGGAAGCACGGGACATTGCACCATTGCACCGTCCAGATGTCACCTTCGACCTGAGCTCCCTTTCGAGATCCGCACCCGAACTTGCCTATTTTCTCAATGTCGGTTGGATCGCAAGAAACAGATCCAGCGCCGTTCACGAGATACAGGAATTCGGCCGCACATCGTCGTTGAAACCAACCGATCCCTCCGACCATTCTGATCTTTTGGTGTGGGACGATTTCTTCCTGCCTATCGAAAAAACGTGGCACAACTGGCGCACTCCGCAGATTTGGAATGGCATCCGATATTACGGTATGGATGTAGCACTTTCCTCCCAGACGAACCTTCCCATTTCAAAGCTCCTCTTCAGCACCGACCTCAGGAACTGGAGTGAGGAGCCTCCGCCGGGCGTCGAGGTTCGCGTGGTGTCATCGAGCCCCGCGTTCCGGATCGAAATGCCAGCGGACAGTGCCGAACTCCCGAGATTTTTCTTCAAGCTTGAAAGCCCTCCACTCCCCGCGAACTGATCGCCTGGCGCGGGGCCGAGGCTCGATGATCCAATTCGCTCATCATGGACAAGCTCATGCCATCCTTTCCCCAGCAACCCCCTCACCCGCGCGCAAGCTCGGGGAAAACAGTGACGACCCGCTTACCGAGTATCTCTCCGACATCTACACCATTGCCGCCAACCTCGCCGGCATCTGCGCCATCTCCGTCCCCTGCGGCACCGTCCCCGCAGACGGCGACAAGCAGCTCCCCGTCGGCCTCCAGATCCTCGGCCCCCACCTCGGCGAAGCAAAGCTCCTGCGCATCGCCAAAAGCGCGGAATAGAGAAATACGGAGAAGGACTTTTTAAGTCCTTTGCGGCGGAAGAGGGGTAAGGCGGTCCTGGGGTTGGGCGAAAGGAGTTACAAACTCCTTCTCCGTAGCGCTGAGAGAAATACGGAGAAGGACTTTTTAAGTCCTTTGCGGTGGAAGAGGGGTAAGGCGGTCCGGGGGTTGGGCGAAAGGAGCTACAAACTCCTTCTCCATAGCGCTGAGCCATTCGGACATCAAAGCCCCATCACAATCTCGCAATCGGGCATCTTCTTGCGTAGCTCTTCCAAACCCGCCTCATCCACCTGCGTCTGCCAGAGGTAGAGACTCTTCAACTTCGGCAGGTCGGCAAGCTTGGAAACTCCACTCGTCGTGACCGCCGTGCCATAGAGATTCAGGGATTCCAACTCCACCAAACCCGCAATCACCTCCAGAGAAGCATCGCTCACCTCGGTCTCAGGAAGCCTCAGCATGCGAAGCCTCTTGGCACCGGCAAGCGAAGCAATCCCTTTGTCACTCACCTTCGTCGCCGATAGATCCAAAGTCACCAAGTCGCCCATCACCGGCTCCAATTTGGCAAGCTCCTCATCCGAGAACTTCTGACGCATGCTCACCGCCGTGAACGTCAGACCACTTGAACTTTGCGATTCGAAATTCAAAGCCGACGGAAAATCCTCCCGCAGCTTCTCGACTTTGGCGGTTAGAGCTTCACGCTGCTCGTCCTCCTTGCTCGCCTCCTCTTTCTTGGCTTCCTCTTTCGCTTTCAGCACTTCGGGCGGCACGATCCTGGCGATGGCCGCCTTCACCGGCTCAGGGATTTCGACTTCGGAGAGCTTCGCATCAGGCGAGGCACCACTGTCGATCCACCATTCAAGGATCACCAACTCGTAGTCTTCGATCTGCTCCTTGCCCTCAGGCGGCATGTGCTCGTCGTCATCTTCGGGAAGATGAATGCGATAGATGATATTGCTATCCAGAGCATTGCCCGGCTCAAAGCCTTCGCCTTCCTTGCCGCCAACAAGCAAAGCCTCATAGCTATCCATCCGCAACTTGCCCTTTTGCTTCTCCTCGCCGTGACAGGACACACACTTCTGCTCGAAGATCGGCTGAACGAGATGCGTGAAGACAACCTGATCCTCGACGGCAACCGATGGCTTCACCGGTTCTTCGGCATCACCTTTCAGCGGCTCACCATCTTCTGGCGGAACGCCATCTTCGGCAGCGGGCGCATTCCGGAGCGGAAGCTGCTTCACGCCTGGAATCTGGTTCACCCAAGCGCGGACTTCATCCGGCTCTTCCTCGCGAAGAAAATTTTTCCCATGGGTGATCGATCCTCCGTCATGACTGGCGACCGTCATCACGCCAGCGCTTCCCAAAAGCATCAGCACGTAGAGGAAATTTCCTTTCCCCCCGGCGAGGTCCACCCAGCTTTTGACGACGAATGCCGCTACCATCGCGCAGGCAAAACCAATTCCCCACCAAAGGTGATCCTCGATCAAATCACCGCTGTATCCACCGGACTGATAGAGAAGAAATCCCGCGATCACCGCTGCCACTGCCGAAACGGCGGTGAAAAAAGCAGGCACCAAAGTTGAGGATCCCTTGTCCTTGCGGAACAGCTTTCCCAGCTCCATCAGGATCACCAACGAAAGCATCCCAATCGGCAGATGGAGCAGCACCGGATGGAAGCGTCCGACGAATTTTCCCCATTGAGAAACCGCCTCCTCGGATGGCTCACCGGCGAGCCACGGCATTGCAACCATTCCAATAATCGCGGCAATCCCGAATGCCGTCAGGAATCCGGCACGGGTTTTGGACGGAGCAGGCTCGGGTAGTTCTTGATCGGACATTGTCAGGTGGTTCTACGCTGAAAATCGAACGATATTTCGTAAAGCGCGACAAGCCGGTCAGCCAGCTTTGTCAGACATCAACCACGGGACCTTTCCCACTCGTCTCCTTGGTCGTCTTTTTGCCCATAAACGGAAGAAATCTTGAGATATCGAAGCCCAGCGCTGACATCGATTTGACGAAAATCAGCAGTGCCGTGGCCTCGTCAAGAAACGGCAGTGGGTCGGGCGCTATCCCAACCGTCAGGAGATAAATCCCCGAAACCGCGGCAAATATTAGAGTCAGAAGCTTTTTCACTATGACTGATTATACGCTCCATTCGCGCGAAATCAATCAGCAGAGGAATTTCCCCGCAAAAACCCATCACCTCCCGGAATCAGTCTTCCGGAAGGCATCGGGCAATCGCTCCAAGCTCATTCCTTGCTCTTCGCCGTCTTTTTGGGGGCGGTCTTGACGACAGCCTTCTTCACCACCTTTTTCGCGGGCTTGGGAAGATCCTCCTCGTCCTCTCCACCGTGGTTGAGAATGAACTGCAGATCATCGAGTCCCAGATTCGATGCAAATCCCTCGTCGCCGAGCACGTTGGTCACGAGCTGCGTCTTCTGGTGCTGCAGGATCCGGATCTTTTCCTCGACCGTGTCGCGAGTCAGCAAGCGGTAGGCGATGACCTTGTTTTTCTGACCGATCCGGTGCGTCCGGTCGATCGCCTGATTTTCCACGGCAGGGTTCCACCATGGATCGTAAAGGATGACGTAGGACGCGGAGGTCAGGTTCAGACCGGCACCGCCCGCCTTGAGCGAAAGCATGAACACCGAGGCGTCCTTGGTGGTCTGGAAGCTTTCGATCTCCCCCTTCCGGTCCTTGGTCTGGCCGGTGAGGTAGTGGAAGGGACGGGCTTCGAGCTCGAGACGCGCCTTGATCAGGTCGAGCATCGACACGAACTGCGAGAAGACGAGCACCTTGTGGCCCTCTTCATAAAGCTGATCGAGCAGATAGAACAGCGACTCCATCTTGGCGCTCTCTTCCTTCAGATACTTCGGATCGATCAGGCCGGGGTGACAGCAAATCTGGCGCAGACGCATCAGCCCCTGGAGAATCGCGAACGAGTTCTTTTTCACCGCCTCGTCGGAATCGAGCCCGAGCAGCGCCTTCTGAATGCGTTTCAGCTCGGCCTTGTAGAGGTCCTGCTGAATACCCTCCATCTTCGAGTAGACTTCTTCCTCCGTCCGCGGCGGCAGATCCTGCGCCACCTGGAGCTTCGTCCGACGCAGTAGGAACGGACGCAGTCGGGCGGCCAGACGGTTCTGTGAAAGCGGATCTTTGCGCTTGTCGAAGCGCTTCTTGAAGTAGGCACGACTTCCAAGCACCCCAGGCATCGCGAAGGCCATCAGCGACCACATGTCGAGCAGGCGGTTTTCAATTGGCGTTCCCGTCAGCACCAGGCGATTGCCAGCATCCAGCTCACGCGCGCACTTGGCGGCCTTCGAATCCGGGTTCTTGATCTGCTGGCCCTCGTCGAGAATGACCGTCAGCCACTTGATCTCGTTGAGCAGGTCACCGCAAACGCGGAGCTGCGCGTAGTTGAGAATCAGCATGTCGACATTCTCCTGAATGTGCTTCACATCGAGATCGTCGCGATTGCGCAGGATCTTCGAGCGGATGCCCTTGGCAAATTTCTGACCCTCACTGTCCCACACATCGAGAACCGACTTCGGACAAACGATCAAGGCAGGACGATGAGGCTCCTTGGCTTTTTCCCGCGACTCAAGAAGCCACAGGATATAACAGAGCGATTGGATCGTTTTTCCGAGACCCATGTCATCGGCAAGGATTCCACCAAAGCGATTGGTCGCGAGGTAGGCGAGGAATTGGTAACCTTCGATCTGATAGGGACGAAGTGTTGCATCGAGACTCGCCGGCACATCCGGTTTGACTTCGATGGTGATTTCTCCGGCGCTGTCCTTGATTCGCTTCCAGGCTTTCGGATCGAAAACCTCGGCCGCCTTCGGATCGGCGAGCTGGAGGGCATGCATCCGGTGGGTTTCGCCAGAGAGGTCGAAAGGATCGAGTCCCAGACGGGTAACGGCATCGCGCTGTTCCGGGTCGAGCTTGATCTCGAGGCGCATCCACGAGCCATCCTCCATGCGGACATAGCCACCACGGGCAGCGACGAGCTGGCGGATCTGGGCTTTGGAAAGATTCACACCCTCGACGTCGATGACGATCTTGAGATCGAACCAGTCGATGTCCTGATTCACCACCTCGAAACGGACAGCTGCGGTGACTGGGTCCGCGAGAATCGACTTCAGTCGAGTGTCGATATCCAGCTCAAGTGTGTCCGGCATGGCGGCAATCCACTCGGCAAATTTCTCAGGGAACTGCTTGGTGATCCGGGATTTGAAGGCGTCGAGCTTCTCGTCGTAGGTCAGACCCATCTCTTCGAGAATACCGGGAACCGCATAGAGCTCTTCGCGCGCGAAACGCAGCAGCTGCTTGCCCTTGAGGGTCTTCTGTTCGACCAGCTCCCATCCTTCCTTGACCAACTTTTCCTTCCGGCGGTCCTTGGCTTCGATCGCCGTGACTTCGATGACCAGATGCTCGGTTTCGGCAGCGGTCAGGCCTGCGACAAGCTTGAGCTCGAAACGCGGCTTGAGTTCAAGATCGACCACCCGCTTCTTGAGCGACTCGGGAAGCGAGGCACCGATCTTGCGGAGAAACTCCACACCTTCCAGCGAGTCGATCACCTTCTTCGGGATGTCGTAGCGCGGCATCACCTCGGTATCCTCAAGCCAACGCGGAGGTCCCGGGAAAACGGTCTCGTCCGATTGATACAACTCCTGACGGCCCGGCAACATCCGCACCGAGTGGGAGACATGCTCGCCTTCGTCGGTCACCAATTGAATCGCGAAACTACTAGGATCATAGGGGTTGTCTTCACAGATCCAGCGCAGCGCCTTGTCGACCACCTTGAACTCATTCTCATCAAGGTTCACCAGGTAACCCTGAAGCGCCGGCTGGCGGAAGACCCGGTTCATGAATCGGCAGGCATCCTCGGAGTCGAAATCGAAAGTCGTGTCTCCATACTCCCGGTAGTAGGCGAGGAAGTGTTCCCACAGCACCTGACTGGGCGCATCCATCCGCAAGGCCGCTTCGTTGAAGAGCGGAAGCAGGCGTTCAATGTCGTTCTTCTCCCGAAGCTGGTGCCATTCACCCTCCCCCTCCTTGCACTCGAGGCGCGCCTCGTTGATCGTCGCCACTAGGCGAAAGGCGATCTTCACGGGCTTTCCAACCGGAGGACTTTCGTTGACCTGCTCGATCCGATCATACCAGGCCGCGACTTCGCGCTCCTGCTCCCAATCAGCCATCTTCTTCTGAACATAGTTCAAATCGGTGACCACGTTCATGAACTCCGGATAAGGGAGCTTCTTCTTGTAGAAAGCGTAACCGAGGTAGTTCCAGAATTCGAGAATGTCACCCGGCGGCATCGGCCAGAGCTCGAGCGGCTCGTAGGTCGTGATCTCCCAGCGCGGGGTCAGACGAACCATGTCGTGATCGTGGATCTCACCCTCGATAACGTAGCGACGGTAGCGTTTCTCGACCTTGGAAACGAAATCCGCCTCCTTGTCGTCCAGCTCGCGACCCAGCTTGTCCTCGATGATGTCGAGAATCGGCGTGTCATCGAACTCGTTCGGTGACTCGGGCAGGTCTTCTCCCCGATGCATGCGCTCCATCATCGTCGCGTATTGGCACGCCCCGGCGATCATCTCATCCTCAGCCGTGCACGAACCAAACCAGCGGTTGCCCTGAAGGCGCAGACTGGTCCTGAAAGTCCCGGTCTCATCTTCAACCCGGCCCTGAATGAAGAGGTGGTTTCCGAAAATCTGGGTCACCGTGCCCTCACGTTGAAGCATTTCGCCACGGGTTCGGGCTTCTTCGGGAAAGCTATTGAGGAAGTTCAGCGTCGCGCGGTCCGGATTCATGACAAAAAATACAGAAAAACCGCATCCCATCCCGGAGCTCGATCTTTGAGCGCAGGTGGGGAAGCGGGCCGCGAGTCTAAGCCCTGCTCTTGAAATCCCGCAACAAAAACCTGAGCCACGAATCTGCGTAGAATCCAGAAGGATTCAGGCAGACAGCAATAGGCCGGGTAGTTGAATTCTCGAAGCCCTGTCAGAGAGACTTCACGCCCGATCAAACGCCCTCAAAGGATGACCAGCTACCCTACGAATTCGGGTGCATGACCGGATTCGCCAACCTTTATCCATTCGTTTTGGAAATCCGTACTATTCGCGCATTTCGCGATACAAGCTAGAGCCTCGATGAGTATGAAGCTCCTGAAGATCGGCTGGTTCGCCCTTCTGCAGCGATTACCAGCATTTTCTTGTTGCAACTCGGTCTCAATTACAGGAGCCTTACGAAGTCATGCCGCAAGTGCTCGCACAAGATTTGGAAACTGACAGCCTGCAAAGCCTCGCTCAGGCCACAGTCGGCTGTGATTTCCACATCAAAATGCTGGAAGGTCCCGCCTGCGATCAACTGCGGCGCCTCGGCTTTTGTGAGACCATGCAGGTCCGCAAACTGGCCAACGGGCGCAATCTGATTTGCACCGTCTGTGGCACGAGAATGGCACTTAGCCGAGACCTCGCCCACCAGGTGAAGGTCGCGCCAGTCCCCGCCTGAGCCCTCGGCGATCATGGAGGAGAACATCGAAACGGTCGCCCTGGCCGGCAATCCCAATGCCGGGAAGACCACGCTTTTCAATGCACTGACCGGTTCGACCGCCAAAATCGGCAACTACGCCGGAGTCACCGTTGAAATCAAAACCGGTGAGACCTTTACTCCGCACGGTCGCAAGCTCAAGGTCGTGGACCTTCCCGGCTGCTACTCGCTCGACGGAGATTCGCCGGATCAGCAGGTCGCCCGCCACGCCATCTTGGGAGAAATCGAAGGCAAGGCTCGGCCGAATCTTGTCATCTGCGTCGTCGACGCCTCCAACCTCGAGCGCCACCTGATCCTCGCCATGGAAATCATGGAGACGGGTCTCCCGGTCATCATCGCGCTCAACATGATCGATCTCGCCGAGAAGTCCGGCCTGCGTCTCGATCCCCAAAAAATTTCCGAAGAACTCGGGGTCCCGGTCGTTCCGATGCAAGCCAACGCCGGCAAAGGCATCGTCGAACTCAAGCAGGCGATTCGCCACCCGCTACCTCCCGCAGCGGACACTCCTTGGACGAAAGAGGAAGATCCAGAAGCGGCTCGTCGCACCACCGCTTACAGCATTTGCGAAATGGGTGCTCGTCGCCCGAGTACCCACACCGGCACGCTTTCCGACCGTCTCGACGCCTACTTCCTCCATCCCGTGCTCGGCTGGGTTTTCCTGATCGGCATCATGCTCGCGGTGTTCTGGTCGATCTTCTCGTGGGCCGGCATTCCCATGGGATGGATCGAGGAGAGTCAAGGCTGGCTCGAAGGACTGGTCGAGGGATCAATGGCCGAAGGCGATCTGCGCGACCTCATCACCGGTGGCATCATCGGTGGCGTCGGCTCCGTGATCGTCTTCCTGCCGCAGATCCTGATGCTGTTCTTCTTCATTGGCCTGCTTGAGAGCTCCGGCTACATGGCGCGCGCCGCCTACATCATGGACGGTCTCATGGCCAAGGTCGGACTAAGCGGCAAGGCCTTCCTCCCACTGCTCAGCTCCTTCGCCTGCGCCATTCCCGGCGTGATGGCGACCCGCACCATCGGCTCCGCGAAAGAACGACTCGTCACCATCTTCGTCGCCCCCTGGATGAGCTGCTCGGCGCGACTCCCCGTCTATTTGCTGCTCGTGCCCATGCTGCTCGGCGGAAGCGAGGGAGGCCTCACGCAGGCACTGATTCTAACAGGCATCTACGTGCTTGGCACACTCACCGCCTTTCTCGCGGCAAAGATTCTCCGTCGCAGACTAGGGCCTGATGAAACCACCCATCACTTCATCCTCGAACTCCCGCCTTACCGCGCCCCTCAGTGGGGCTACATTTTCCGTCATGTCCTCGACCGCGGCTGGGCATTCGTGCGCAAGGCCGGCACCGTCATCCTCGGCTTGATGATCCTGCTCTGGGCGGCCCAGACCTACCCCAAGACCGACAGTGAAGACCCCGCCGAACAACTCAATCACTCACTCGTCGGCCGCATCTCCAATGTCATCGAACCAGTCGTCCGTCCGATGGGATTCGACGGGCGCACCGGCACCGCCATCCTGACCTCCTTCGCTGCTCGCGAAGTCTTCGTCGGCTCCATGGCCCAGCTCTTTCAGGTGGAGGAAAGTGATGATGAAGAGGAAACCAACATCAACCTGCGCGAAACCCTCGCGGCCCAGACCTGGCCGGACGGCAGCCGGATGTTCACGCCACTGACGGTGATCTCCCTGCTCATCTTTTACATCTACGCCCTCCAATGCCTGCCCACCTCCGCGGTCGTCGCCCGCGAGGCCGGTTCATGGAAATGGGCGGTTGGCCAATTCTTCTTCATGACCTTCTTCGCCGCCGGTGCCTCTTTGGTGGTGTATCAAGTCGGATCGATGCTAGGATTCTGACATGGATGATTGGCAATCATGGGCCGCCGCCGGCATTGTGCTCTTCACCTTGGCCGCCTTTCTCTTTCGTGCCTTGAGAAAGAAGCCCAGCAAAGGTCATTGCGACGACTGCTCCTGCGGGAAGTAGCGCCCTCCCTGAGCGCGCCCCCTGGTCTTTTCGCCATCGGGCGATCAGCTCTCGGCCTTCTTGAGACGCCGCGCTGGTTCCTCCTCGGCCCTACTGCCATTTTCCAGGGCACGGGCGACGAAGCCAAAGAGCAGGAAAATCCCGACCAGACCGTAGAGCAGCCAGATATACTGCCCGCCTTCGGCAAAGCCATAACTATGCAGGCCGGTCCCGAGAAGATTCACACCCCACCATGAAAAGGTCACGATGGCGGCCATGAAAATCGCGGCTAGATGAATCCCCCACTCGCGCAAAAAACCACCCAGGCGTCCATGCAGAATCGCCAGATTCGCCAGCACGATCATCAGCGCGCCATTCTCCTTCGGATCCCAGCCCCAGAAACGACCCCATGAGTCATTGGCCCAGATGCCACCAAGCACCGTACCGACCAAGGAGAGGAACAAGGTCAGGCACACCATCCCATAGACCGCTCTCGTCAAAGAACGGCGCAATTCCTTGTCGCCACCGTCCAATCGCAGTCCGCGCAAGAGCACGTAAACCATTCCCAAGAGTGCGGTTACCAATCCACCGGCGTAACCAAGTGTGATCGAGATCACATGAGTCGTCAGCCAGTAGTTCGAACGCAATACCGCAATCAAAGGATCCATGTGATCCTTCGCATCCCCCACTTCGAACATCCGCGCGAGCAGGATCAGCATCACCCCCGCGATCGGCAACACGCCGAGCGCGTAGCGACGCTTCGTCAGCAACTCGGTCAAAGCTCCAAAGATAATCACCGCGGCAGCAATGAAGATGATCGTGTCGTAGAGATTCCCGACCGGAGGCCGCTCCATGATGATGCATCGCTTGACGATGGGAATGATCGTATAAACCAGCCCGAGCATCGTGGTCACCCAGACGCCGCCCGCCAAAATCTTCCCGGCCTTCGTGCGGCCGGTCATCCACATGCCGATCGTCAGCACCGTCCCGAACAGGAACCACACCAGTGCATAGAGGAACCAGTTCTTGTGGTAGTAATCAGCCTCCAGAGGCACGTGCTTGTATTCCCCCCGGGCCTCTGCCCGCGAAACCACATTCTCTTTGAATTCACCGAGCTTCTCACGGAACGAGGCCTCGCTTTCAGGCAAGGCACGAGCAACCGCTTCCATCGAAGCGATGTCCTCGATCGACTGCTCCGCTTCACGAGTGGTCATCTGCATCACATTCATCACCCGCTCACCCGGACTCAACCACTTGGTATCCCCTTCGTTTCCGGGAGGAAAAACGAACATCCCGAACTTCGACGCGTTGGCACCGTTGATCAACTGCTCAAGAAGGTTCTGCACGTGAGTCGGAATCGGAGTCCCTTCGGCCTGACTCCTTTGGAGCACGCCCTGAATCACCTCCGCGGTGGCCATCACCGAACTGGCATCCGCCCGCTTGGGTTGATCTTCCGCCCCACCGAGTGAGTCCATGACCAAGCCAGATCGCGCCATGCCGAAGGTGCCGAGCAACTGCTCATAGGTCTGCACATTCGAAGCCAGCGCCATGATCTGCTTTTCCATCGGATTACGGCGATTCGCTTCGATCTCGCCATAACTCCCCGCCAACTCAAAGAGCCGGTCCCGACCCGGTTCGATGTCGCTGTAGCTGTATCGATCGCGCCGCTCGCCGGGCGTCACTCCGATCGCCCGCAGGATCTCCGAATCCTCAATCCTGAAGGACGGCATCTTGATCGAATACTGGGGGCGGAAGAAGGCATCCATCAGCCACGCCAAAGGTTTGATCCTGATCTCTTCGCCACCCTCATCCGCCGTCAGCTTCATCGAACGGGCGCCATACATCCGCAGCATCGTGAAACCGGCATAGGTCGCCAGCGGTTTGACCCTTCCACCGTCCTGGACCGGAATGGTCTCCGCCACCAGCAGCGTCTCCTTTTCCCAAGGCTGATAGCCGGGAATGTTCCGCACATGTTCGGGCGGCGTCGAATTCCTATAGGTCGCGACCAAGGCCAGCGCAAAAAGCAGCAAGCCAAGTCCGAAAAGTGTCCAGCGGGCAGGTTGATTCATCTTAAGCTTTGGTTTTTGGACGATTCGATGCACGCAGGTGCATCGTGAATTTCATCACGAAGTGGAACAGCAAACCCACCGTGACCACATAAAGACTATACTCCGGCCATTTGTCCGCCGGATTGGAAACCACTTCAAAACCTGAGAACTCGGGTCCTTGCTGCTGTTGCGGTCCACCACCCATCGTCCGTTGGAAAAAGGTGAAGCCCCCCGCACGCATCGGCTCGTTCATCTCGATCCGCAATTCCACCGGCTCCGCACCGTCCTCGATGCGGACGATATCACTATGGAAGGACTTCGGCCGACTGGAGTTCGGAAAGTATTCCGCGACCGCATCCTCGAGTTCCACCTTGAAAGGAACCGGCAGCGTCTGCTTCACCATCCGCACCGCAAATTTCCGATCATCGACCTCGATCACCTGTGGCGGATAATCCTGCAGGCCCGATCTCGGCGGCGGAATCGCCAGAATAAAGGGCTCCCCCTTCGAGCCATCCTCAAAAACCGCCCGCGCATAGCAGGCCGCGCCATCCAGTTCGCTCTCCTTGTTGACCGGAATCTCCCTGAGCGTCCAGCCATCGACTTCCCGATTTCCGGCCTCCTCGCCGGCCGGTCTCACCATGGCGTTCTTCAGCCAGCCCGTAATCTCCAAATCAAAGGGCTGCTGCGGGAACCTCACCAAACGTGCGTCCGCTTCCTCCAAACCAGACAGCTGCTTGTCTCTCGCCACGCTGATCTCCCCGGCGACCTCGCCGTCCACGATTTCCATCACTTCAATGGTCGGCTCGGTCAGCGAAATCGCATAGTCCGCCTTATCCCCTTCGACCAGCATCATCACCCCGCGCTCCTCGTAGAGCTGCGCCACGCCACCCGCTGCGATCATGAAAATAATGCCGAAGTGCGAAAGCACCACGCCGGCGGTCTTCCAGCCCTTGCGTGCCCGGATCAGACCTCCACAGATCATGTTGACCAATAGCAGCGCGCACACCCAGTAACCACCCGGCAGCGGCAGCCAGACAGTCTTGCCGTTGATTTCCGGAATGATGTACCATTCACGCCAGTGGAAATACTTCCTCAGCGTCGCCAACAGCCCGTGATCGACCTGCTCAAGCGTCGCCAACCAGGTCAGAACACCGAGGACCACGAGCAGCGTGGTCGCCAGTCCGAAACCGGAGATCCATTTCCAAAAACGGATTGGCAGTGATTTTGAGTGACTCATGAAATCCTTTGCTAGTTGGCGCTCGTCCTTACGTCGGTGAATTCCCCATTCATTCAACCGGCTTCAGCCCTGCGACGAAGGCCCGGAGCCTGGCCTCTTCGTCCGCTACCGCTGCGGCGGGTCCGATCATCTTGACGGTCAAAATCTCGCCGCCCTTCTCGGCAACGACACCGAGCAAGCCGTAATCCGACTGCGAGGGGCGACCCATCCCAGGCGCGTAGTCGCCATCCAATTGCAGGAACACCCCCTCAAAGCCCGCGATCTTGATCTTTTCCAATCCAGCCAAACTTTCCGCATCCAGACCCGGGCGTCCGAACTGCCCCACCCAGCGGTTGACGTTGTCAATCACCCCACCACGGCTCAGCGAGACCGAAACCTCGCCGCCATCGCCGAAACTGTAGTTGAGCAGCCGGAAAGCATTGCCCGGCAGCTCCGTCCAGCCCGCAGGCAGATCACCCGCGACGACCGGCGAAGCAGGTGCCTCCCCCGTTGGCTGGGGCAACGATGGCATCCCGCCCCCGGTTCCAAAGCGATCATTGTTCGTCGCATCCAACTTCAGCCCATCGTCCCGCATCGTCACCGGACGCGTCTCGGTAACCGTTGTCTCCGAGTTTTTGCGACAGGATCCAAACACAAGTAACGCGGCAATCACGAGGCTCAGGTTTCTCATCGCGCGTCCGATAGCCTCGCATATGCCGACAAGCAAGGAAGGATCGTCCAACTTTTACGCTCCCCCAAGCGGAAATCGGCGTTCATCCTCCGCGCGTGGAGCCCATCAGATTCTTCAACCGCCAGAATGGCCAAATCGAGACCGAAAAGGTCTACGGCGAATCCTTCCTGCGTTTCTCCTACGCCAACCCCCTCGGCGCGCTGCCCCTCCACGCGATGGTCAAGCGCGCCGCCTTCTCCCGCTGGTATGGCAAACGCATGGATCAAGCGGAAACCCGCTCCAAAATCGCCCCCTTCATCGAAACCTACCACCTCGATCCGGCGGACTTCGCCGATGCTCCCGAGTCCTTCGCCAGCTTCAACGAGTTCTTCTACCGCAAACTCAAACCCGAAGCCCGCCCGATCCACTCCGATGCCCCCGCCGTCTTTCCCGCCGATGGCCGACACCTCGGCTTTCCCAAGATCAGCGCCATCGATTCGTTCTTCGTCAAAAATCAGCGCTTCGATCTCGGGAAACTCCTCGCCGACGACGAACTCACCTCCCGCTTCGCCGACGGCACACTTGTTCTGTCCCGTCTCTGTCCCGTCGACTACCACCGCTTCCACTTTCCCTGTGCCGGCACCCCCGGCAAGACCCGACAAATAGACGGCCCCTTGTTCTCCGTCTCCCCCATCGCCCTGCGTCGACGCCTCGCCTATCTCTGGGAAAACAAACGCACCATCACCCGTCTCGAATCCCCTGAGCTCGGCCTCGTCCTCTGCATGGAAATCGGTGCCACCTGTGTCGGCTCCATCCACCAGACCTACACCCCCGACCAGCCTGTTGGAAAGGGCGACGAAAAGGGCTACTTCGCCTTCGGTGGCTCCTCAACCATCACCCTCTTCGAACCCGGCGCCGTAAAGCTCTCCGCCGATCTGTTAGAAAACAGCGCCAAGCAGCTCGAGCTCTACTCAAAAATCGGCACTCCGATGACCGAGTAGCAAAGCGCCGCAATCCCCCCATGGGAGGTGGCAGCCCCCCGCATCACAACTCAAGGCGTCTCTCCCCTCACCAATCGCTCGCCACCAATAACCAGCGATCCCAACCCCAACGGGGTTGCAGCCTTCAGCTCCCAACCCCGAAAGGGTTGTGTCCCTCAGCCCAGGGTTGCCGGAGTGAAACGCAGGCTACCCTGGGTCTGTCATGCCCAAAACTCCCAACCCCAACGGGGTTGCATCCTAACCGCACAAATCCCAGCCGCCCAACCAACCCATCGCGTGGGGCGCAGCCCTCTACGCGACGCGACGCGACGAGACGAGACGCGACCAGCTCTAACAGGTCCTTTCAGGCAGCAGCGATGGGCATCCCATCCAACCGACTCGTCACCCCCAGTCCATGCGCTCCCACCAGCACCTGCAAAAACACCGAAGGCTTGTAGGTGTTTTGGACAGGAGCGAATGCGACGTGCCCCGCAGGGGTAAGGGGCCGGGCTGAGGCCCCGAATCAAATAAATCTGCGTCGTCGTGATGTCTTCATGCCCGAGGTCTTGCTCGACAAGGATGGCAAGGAGCTTGCCCGATTGAAGTCTGATGGAACGGCGGTTGCCAAGGGTGATCATCGCCTCGGCAAGATTCTTCCCAACGGAGACATCGAAATGGATCCGAACAAGAAATTCACGTGGGAGAAAGGTAGTCTGAAGCTAGGTGACGATGGCCCTCTGATCGAGCTCGTTCCTGATAAGCCCGCGGTCAGACGCTGGGCTTCATTTTTGGTCCTATTGAACTTCACCGCAGTGCCGCAAAAACCATAATAGCGAATCGGGCCCCGGGGAGTAGCTAGCTCCCCGGTCCCACACCACCCTGCGTACGGCTCCTTACAGGGCGTTTCCAATCAGACTCGGACTTCTGACCCGCAGTGCAGCTTGATCCAGATGGCCTCCAGGTCCGGAAACAGGGAAATAGGTTCAGTCAGGGTTTTCTCTTTTTTGCTTGGTAATGCAGCTCGTCTCGCACCCTACCCATCAGTGGCGCACGGTGTGATTGCCATTCCTCTGGATCTCACGATTGATCCAAACGGCCAATTTCCTGATAGGCAAACGGGGCACCACGAACCATGCTTTTCACCAAGGCAATATCGTCTCCCACACACTCGCTTTCGCACAGTCCACCACGGCCTCCTCCTCACTCATCCGCCGGAACCGTCCCTTTTTTTCAAACTCATCAAGGCCTCGCCTAACAGCCTTCAACTCGATTCCAAGCCCGGTCACTCGAAGCGCCACATGAAGGGCAATAATCAGCAAACCGATGGCCATGATCCATGCTGGAGCCACACGATGAAAGACCAGTGAAAACACAAAGATCACGGCCACGAGAATGGGTAGGATCTTGAGACTCCACCAGCCGGTCCGACGCTTTTTGGCAACGGCTAATCCATCCTGTTCCAGCAGTCTCAATCCACAGTCCCGGAGAGCACTACCCAGTGCCGCCGCATCCCTGAGATCGTTCGGTTTCTTCCTCGGTTGCCCCAGCTTCTCGTAGAGTTCCGAAACGGTCATCGAGCACTCCACCCGACGTCCTTTATCTCTCACCCGTTTCCAAAACCACCACCGAGCCACCCACGCTGCTATCAGCGTGAGGAGAGCAATGATGATCAACAGTCTGGCCACACCCCAGCTGAACCCATCCTCGCCGCGCCCGCAACACGGAATCAGTCCCGCCATGCGAAGTTGATCGCGCCTTTCTCGGATCCTCCGCCGGGGATGCTTGGGATCGCGCCACGCCAAATCCTTCCGCATCCGGGCGTAGCCACTCCTCCAGAAGCTCTCCAGGTCCCTGGTCATCTGCCACGCCCGCTGATTCGCTGCCTGCGCATGCACCAGCACCGGTACCTTGCCGCCGGCAATTCTCGGTGTTTTCCAAACCTCGAACAGATCCCGCACCCACAATCCAAACCACGAATCCTTACCGTGCTCGCAGGTCGCCGTGGCCGAGCGTCCATTCGCCAAATCGATCCGTTCCGGAGCATAGCTCGCGAGCCACCACCTTTTGCGGCGCGCTCAGCCAATCCTTCAAAACCGGCCCCACCCCCACCTCCTTGATCTCCTTGAAGCTCGCCGCTCCGTGACAGATCTGAGCGACTTCCGACGCCCTGTTCTCATCTTTCCATCCCGGCAGCGCCATCTCCGTCATCCATTCGCTCACCCAGGCCAAGCGGGCGCACCACTGGTCCACCGCCACGTCCCACTTCTTCAAGATGAGTTCACCCGCAAGCACCCGCTTCGCCAGCTCCTCGACCGCCGCATCCGGATTCACGCCCTGATCGCTGTCCTTGGATTCCAGCACCAAATCAAAGGAAAGCGGATCCACAGGAAAGGGGGATTGCGGTAGGAACCGCCGTTGTCGGCGCGCCGACCGTGCAAATCCGTACGTGAGGGACTACCTCATACGACTCCTGCCGTGAGTCGGGCATGGAGGTCGATCAAGTTCGCCTCTAGTACACCGTTTGCAAAGTTAGAGTGCACTCGGAAAGGAATATGGAGAGGAAGATGGCGTGCGATCTTCGATCGGGGAAAAAGAAGACGCGGCGCTTTTTCCTGATTCCAGCGTTGTTCCTCAGTCGTTGTGCTCGCTCAACTCCATTCGTCACTGCCAGGATTCCAGGAAACTCCATCAAAAGCATCAAAACGCGACCATTCCCAAATAAAACCCGGATCCTCTGCTAGACTCACCCCTCCACCCCACGTATGGCCCCTACATGATTCGCTGGTTCGCGCGCAATGACATTGCGGCCAACTTCCTACTGATCGGCATCCTGCTCACCGGGATCTGGTCATACAAGAATCGCGTCGCACTCGAGGTTCAGCCGGGCATGCAGTTCCGCGAGGTTCGAATCAACGTCCCTTACCGCGGAGGTAGCCCCGAGGACGTCGAACGTGCCGTGGTCATTCCCATCGAACTGGCACTCGAAGGTCTTCCCGGCATTTCAGAAATCGACTCACGCGCCAATGCCGGCGGCTGCGACATCAGGGTCAGAGTCGCCGACACGGCCGACCCGCGTGACATGCTCGAGGAGATCAAGCAGCGGGTCGACGGGATCAATTCCTTCCCCGAGGAAATCGACCCCCCAACCTTGCGGATCCCGGACACCAACCTCTACTTCGATGTCATCAAAATCGCCGTGACCGGTGAGATGGAAGAGGCGGATCTTTCCAAAGCCGCCCGCAGGGTCCGCGATGACCTGCTTGAGATGCCCGGCATCTCGCAGTCGATGATTCAGGGAGAAACCCGACAAGAGATCGCCATCGAAGCCGACCTCGGGCGTCTGCGGGATTTCGGTCTCGGCTTCGCCGATCTTGCCAATGCCGTTCGCCGCTCATCCAACGATCTTCCGGCCGGTCAGATTCAAACCGACGAGGGCAACATTGTGATTCGCTCGAAGGGGCAGGCCTTCACTCAAAAAGACTTTGAGGAAATCGTCATTCGTAGCCAGACCGGAGCCGAAGTCACCGTCGGCGACGTCGCCCGTGTCTCCGATGGATTCGAGGAAAACAGCAAGCTCATCCGCTTCAATGGGAAACCGGCCATGCTTGTCGAAGCTCTTCGCCTGAATGACGAGAACGCTCTCGAGATTGCGGATAAGGTGAAGGAATACGTCGCCACCCAGCGTCAAAGATTCCCGGTTGGCATCGATCTCTTCATCTGGGACGACTCGTCGGTCGAGCTGCGAGGGCGCTTGGGAACGCTCTTCTGGAGCATGGTTCAGGGCGGAATCCTGGTGCTGATCGTGCTCGGCCTCTTCCTGCGTCCAATGATCGCCTTCTGGGTCGTGATCGGGATCCCGGTCGCCTTTGCCGGCGGTCTCATCTTCCTCCCGACCATGGGTCTTACCCTGAACTCGATGAGCATCTTCGGGTTCATTATCGTGATTGGCCTGGTCGTCGACGATGCCATCGTCACTTCGGAGAACGTCTACACCAAGCTCAAGAACGGAGTTCCTCCCCTCGATGCCGCGGTGGATGGAGCGAAGGAAGTCGCCGTGCCGGTGACATTCGGCGCGCTGACAACCATTGTCGCCTTTCTTCCCCTGATGACCTTTGATGGTTTCTACGGGAATTTCACGCGACAGATCCCCCCGGTCGTCGGGCTTGTCCTCATCTTCTCGCTGATCGAGACCAAGCTTGCCCTTCCCTGCCACCTTAAGCACATCAAGACCGGGCGGACTTCGTTCAACTTCTTCACGCGCTTCCAAAAGTCGATCGCCGACGGACTCGAGAATTTCGTCGACCGGGTCTACCGCCCTTCCCTGCACTACGCCACCAGTCACCGTTACACCACGGTCGCCGTTTTCCTTGCGATCGCACTGTGCACTTTCGGGGTCTGGAAGAGCGGTCGACTTGGTTTCGTCAACATGCCCTCGACCGATCGCAACCGGATCATGGCGATGGTCAACATGCCGCGCGATACCGCGATCGAAATCACCGACGAAAGGGTGCTGCGAATCGCCGCTGCGGTGGAACAACTGAAAACCGAGTTCGTTGACCCAGGCACCGGAGAGAGCCTGATCGAAGATGTTCTGACAAGCACCGGTGGTTGGAGCGGAAGGGATAATGTGGACCCTAAAGAGGGCTTCGTCGTCGTTTCCATTGTCGACCCCGGCATGCGCTCGGAACCCGGACCGAAGAACAGCACCATCGCCGCCCGTTGGACGGAACTGGTCGGAGAGATCCCCGATGCCCAATCGTTCTGGATTTCGGGTGAGCGAGGCGGTGGCTTCCGGGGTGGCGATGACGACATCGAATCGATCAAGATCGAACTTCGGGGTCCTGCCGGAGACATCCGGTCTGACATCGCTGACGAAATCGAAGCGACACTGGAAGAATATGATGGAATCGCGAGTGCCTGGTCGGATTCAGGGCGCAGCCGGAACGAAATCCATGTCACGCTCAAGCCAGAGGGCAAGTCGCTCGGCTTGAGCCAGATCGATCTCGCCCGTCAGGTTCGCGGTGCCTTTTTCGGAGAACAGGCCCAGCGCGTGCAGCGAGGAAGGGACGACATCCGGGTGATGGTCCGTTTGCCCAAGGAACAACGGCAGTCCCTTCATACCCTGGAGGAACTCCGCATTCGGACTCCGGATGGTGGCAATGCCCCGTTCCGCTCCGTTGCTGATGTTTCCTTTGTCCCTGCACGCTCGAACATTCGTCGCATCAACGGTGCCCAGGTGACGTCGATCGCCGCCAAACCCGATGACGAAACCGTCGACGTGATCGCCATTTCCCGGGACCTTGCGCCGCGGATCAATGCCATCGTCAACCCTTATCCCGAGTTCTCCTGGATCTATGACGGCTACATTCGCGAACATGAGGAAACCGGCCACAAGACCAAGGTCGCCTTCGCCGCACTCTTCCTCGCCCTCTATGCGCTGCTTGCCATCCCTTTCCGCTCCCTCACGCAACCCTTCGTCGTGCTCCTCGCCGTTCCCTTTGGCATCATCGGAGCCTTGGCCGGCCACCTCATTCTCGATCTAACACCATCCTTCCTCTCCGTCTTTGGAATGTTGGCGCTTGCCGGCGTAGTGGTGAACGACTCGCTGGTCATGGTTGACTTCACCAATCAAAGACGACGCGACGGACAGGATCTCTTTGAAGCAGTCGTGGACTCGGGTTCGCGCAGATTCCGTCCGATCATCCTGACATCGCTGACGACCTTTGTTGGGTTGTTGCCGCTGATGCTCGACCGCTCCCTCCAAGCTCAGTTCCTCATCCCCATGGCCGTTTCGCTCGGTTTTGGCATCCTCTTCGCCACCTTCATCACCCTCTATCTGATCCCCTCTTCCTACCTGATCATGGAGGACATCCTCAGCGGAGGACGCGCAATCAAGAACTGGTATCTCAAGCCGTTCCGGAAGAAGGAAGAGACTCAAATTAATCAAGAAACCTAAAACATTTCGCTGGCCTTTTTCCCTCTCAATTCCTAAAAGGAGCGCACTGTCCCGCCTATCATTCCCACAGGCATGCCTTCCGCAACCGAGCACACCCACCATCTCCGCATCCGCAATACCCAACTTGAAATGAATTCTTCCGACGACGACAAGTCGGGAGGAGATGTCGATGGCAAGCTTCGCCTTGCCCAGACGCAGTTGGAGGAACTTCAGGCACAGCGCAAGGAACTCGAGCGTCTCAAGATTGAGACCGAGCAGCTCAACACCCGCAAGCGCGAGCTCATTGGCTCGCAGGTGGAAATGAGCGAACGCCTTTCTTCGGCCGTCACTCTGATTGATCGGGAACTCTTCGAGATGAGGCAAGAGATCGAAGATCTCGAGCAGTGCCGCTCCTGTTTCTCTGCTCACCTCACCAAGATCGAGAAACTCAATCCAGAAAGCTGGACTCAGGAACAGGTCCCCGATCGTCTTGATCGCGCCATTGCAATAGTCGACCACGCCGAGGACGAATACTCTCAGGCGGCCGAACACTTTTCCCGCTCACGCAGCGCCTCGATCTTCCAGGGTGTCCGTCGGGCGAAAAGCAGCAAGAGTGAGTTCAGACAGCAATTTTATCGCGGGCTTGCCTTCAACCTTCCGGTTCTCGCCCTCGGTGGCCTTGCTTTGATTGCCTACATCTGCAAATAAGGCCTGCCGTCATGACCAAGACCCGCAAGTCCCGAGCCGTCGATCCCGATCTTGAGCCACTCGATTTGGCTCAGCGGGAACTCGATGCCAAAATTGCGGCTTTGGAAGCCCTGCCAGAGCAGCTCGAACTCGAAATCCGCGAACAAGAGCGGACCATGCCGCCGCCGGAAGATCTTGAGGACCGTCGGAGACAGCGCGACTTCGAGGAAAAGGCCGCACGTGGACAGATTCGCAACGAACGCAGGACTCAGGGACGCAGTCTGTTCCTGATGTTCCTGCTACTCGCGGCAACCGCCGCCATGGTGGCGTGGGTCATCACCCTCGCCCAAAAGTAACAGCGGAAGACGTTCCGGAACCCTCAGCTCAAGAGCCGGCTCAAGCCGCTCCCTTTTTCTTCTCCTCCTTGGCCCGGGCCTTTTTTGCAGCAGCCCTTTTCTTGCGCTCAAGCTGATCCCACTGCTCCCGGCTCACAATGTAGCCGACGCACTCCTTGCTGCCACAGCGGCATGGATGATCCTCGTAGCACTCGATGTCAAAACCGTAGTCGAATCCCAGCTCTTCGCCCTTCTTGATGTCGCGGAGGGAATGGATGAAAATCTTCTTCCCCTCGATCCACGCTTCGCAATTTGGTGCGCAGGAGTGATTGATCAGCCGCGCGGTGTTCCACGGCACATTGCCATCGATGTCCCAGCGCTTGTTCAGAGTGAAAATATACACTGCCGCGTCACCCGTTTCCTCGGCAACAGCGTGCTGGGCCCAGGCGCGCTTCTCGCTCTCCTCTTTGTCGATCAGCTCACCAATGTACTCGATCACCTTCGTCTCGGCAGGAATATCCTGTGTCGCGTAAACACCGCGCCCATGGATCGCCGATCCACGAACTTCGCAGTACTCGCTCTGACCACGGTTCCACAACTTGGTCAGCTTTCGGCGCAAGCGCGCCTCCTCCTTGATTTTTCTCGATTGCTTTCCCATCGGATTGATCATGTTTATTTTGCCTCTTCACGCTTCACAGGAGGCAACTCCATGTTGGCCGGAAGCGTGATGAAAAGTGAGCGCAAGTCCGATACAGACAGATCAGAACCATCAATGAAAGTCCAGTTGCTCTTGCCCTTGTCAGCGATCGCGACCTGAAACCCATGCGTATTAATGACCGTCCCCTTTGGACTTTCATCATGGAAAATCCTGAATTGAGTCACCGTCGGAATCAACACCAGCCATTTCGTATAATTGATCTCGCCCTCCGCTTCATTCGAGCTGTCTCCCGGCCACACCTCGTAACTTTTCGGTGGGCCGGAGATTCTGAAGGAAATAATCTGCACACCATTGCGCGCCATGTAGTCGCCGATGCCCGCAAGCTCCTCCTCGAGCTTCTCCATGCCCCCCTTGCGTTTCGCCATGCGGTCCTTCCATTGCGGATACATGCTGTCGATCGCTGCCATGAAGTCGTTGTTGACGACCTTCTTGCCAAGCTCCTCGACCGAGGCAACCGCCGACTTCACCACCTCAGGTGGCGCACTATTCTGGGCGCAAAGCACCGGCAGGCATATCGCCTGGAACAAAGCTAAAACTGCGAAAATTTTCATGGCATAGGCATGACGCGACATCCCCCCGCCGTCAAGTGCTCCCCGGCTTCCTCCCGGGCTCGTGCCCTGCCTTTTCCGCGATCTCATTGGCCCACCAGCAAAACATGAGAAATATTCACTGCAAATACCGCTTTGATTTCACTGCCTCGTTTGCCACCTTGTTTCTCCTATGTCGAAACAGGCTCTCGGAAAAGGACTCGGCGCACTCATTCGCAAGCAAGGCGGCAACTCCTCCAGTCCTACGGAAGTTTCTTCCGACGGTGCCGGCAGGGCGCGCGAAGTCCCCATCAACATGGTGGTTGCCAGCCCGCTTCAGCCCCGCACCCAGTTCGTCGAGACCCCGCTCGACGAACTCGTTGAATCCATCCGCCAGCACGGAATCATCCAGCCGTTGATCGTCCGTCCCGTCGACGGCAAGCTCGAGCTGATCGCCGGCGAAAGACGCTGGCGGGCCTCGATGAAGCTCGGCCTGGCCACCGTCCCGGTCATTGAGCGCGAAGCCGCCGACCGCGACGTGCTTGAGATGGCCCTGATCGAGAACCTTCAACGCGAAGATCTCAACCCCATCGAAGAAGCCGCCGGCTACGTCCGTCTCGCCAAAGAGTTCGCGATGAAGCAGGACGAAATCGCTGGCCGCGTGGGCAAGTCCCGCGCCAGCGTCGCCAATGCGATGCGCCTGCTCGACCTCCATCAGGACGTCCGCGACCTCGTCGCCCAAGGCCGCATCAGCGTCGGCCACGCCAAGGCCATTCTCGCGATCAAGGATCAGCCGTCCCAGCTTCAGGCGTGCAATGAGATCGTCCGCCGATCATTGACCGTGCGTGCCGCCGAGCGACTGGCCCAGCAATACGGTGCCGAAAGCCGCAACGGAAAAAAGGGAGCCGCCCCGAAACCCGAAGTCGATGCCCACATCCGCGCCATCCAAAATCAACTCCGCGATCGATTCGCGACCCACGTGCAGGTTCATCACGGGGCGAAGAAGGGAAAGATCGAACTCGAGTACTACGGCGACGATGATCTCCAGCGTATGCTGGAACTGCTTGGCATCGGCGAGATTTGAGCCAGCTTAAGTGCTGTGAAGCTCCGCCTGCTGCCCCTCGCCATTGTTTTTGCCGCTTTCGCCCTGACGCTCGGCCTGGGCCAATGCCGGAAGGCTGAAGTCGCGATTCCTCAGCGACTCTCCTTTTCTCCAATCCCGTCCGATCTCGCCGACTCGTTTTCGGGAGAAAACGCCTACCAACACGTCGCCAACGTCGTCGCCTTTGGTCCCCGCCCGCCCGCCAGTGAGGGCTTCGAGAAGACTCTCCAGTATCTGGAGACCACTTTGGCAAGTTTCGGCTGGCAGACGACCCGTCAGAAGCTGCGCGCCGCGACACCCGATGGCCCGACCGACTTCACCAACCTGATTGCCCGCCACTCCACCGCCGCGCCTCATCCCGAGTCGACACCCGTGCTGATCGGTGGTCATATTGACAGCAAGAAACTCCCTTTTCCATTCGTCGGAGCCAACGATGGAGGATCCTCAACCGGAGTTCTTTTGGAAATCGCCCGAGTCCTTTCCTCGCAGCCAGCCGCCGCCGCTCAAATCGAGTTGGTCTTCTTCGACGGCGAAGAAGCCTTCCGCCCGAACATCACCCCCAGCGACGGACTCTACGGCAGCAAATACTTCGCCCATGATCTCTCGACTCGCCGCTCCTGGCCATCCATCGGAATCGTGCTCGATATCATTGGAGATCCGAATTTCCCTCTCTTCTATAATCCTGAAGCCCCGCCAGCCTTCGCCGAGGCAGTGACAGACATTGCCACGACTCTCGCTTTCAAAAATCCCGTCGTGCTGGCACCCGGCCCAATTATTGACGACCACGTCCCACTCCAGAACACCGGCCTGCCTTGTCTTCACCTGATCGGCGACTTCAGCCAAATGACTTACTGGCATCAACCCGGAGACACCCTGGATAAGGTGGACGCCGACATGCTTGAAAAGGTCGGAAAGCTGACCCTGAGGTTCCTTTCGGTGATCCAATCGCCCGAGTCCAACTAGCCGACCTGGGAAGCCAGGCGGAGACCAAAAGGGGAAAGTGGTGGCTCGAGACGGGATCGAACCGCCGACACGCGGATTTTCAATCCGCTGCTCTACCAACTGAGCTATCGAGCCTAAACTCCTCCTGAAAGGTGGGCGGGATTAATGGGGCGACACCCGGGTTTTGACAACCGAAAAGTCAGCTTTTCTGAGCGGAATCTGTGACAGCCCATTTTCAGCGCTGGTCCGCCCTCCGACTGGTTCCTCAGCCATCAGGAATTCGGGAAGCAGGCTCGGATTCCCGCACCGCACCGCGAGCGAAAAGCAAGCCGACGAAATTCACAAAGGGGACCGCCATCCCGAAGTAGTGGGCCATCCCAAGCTCCAGATCATAGACCCTTTCAAATTCCGCATAGGCCCACCACACCATTCCTACCACCGAGCCCGCTAGGGCGATCGCCGAGCAAGCCACCACCAGCCACCAAAGCGGACGCGATCTGATCAGCACCCCCACCAAAAAAGGCGAAACCAAGGTAACACCAGCACTTAGCAGTGAAGCAGCGGCCACGAAGGTAAACAGGTGACCGATGTAACCGAT
>NZ_JBATWY010000175.1:0-11937 GCF_049672945.1 Haloferula sp.
TCGCGGAAGTTCAGCTTCCGAAGCCCGAAAAGAAGCTTCCAGTCGTCCTCAGCATCGCCCAGATCGACGAACTACTTTCCATCCCCCTGAATGTTGAGATCGCCAAGAACAGCCCCCCGTGGCTCCCCCTGCGCGACGCCGCCATCCTCGAACTCTTCTACTCGTGCGGCCTGCGCATCTCGGAACTTCGCTCGCTCGATCTCAAGCATATCGATTTCCTCTCAGAGAACCTCAGAGTCCTCGGCAAGGGCTCGAAGGAGCGCATGATCCCCATCGGACAGCCTGCCATCGTCGCCATCCAGCGCTATCAACGAGAAGCCGCCATCACCAACGGGCCGCTGTTCCTCAGCAAGCGCCGAACCCGCATCACGCAGCAGGCGATCGATCAATTGCTGAAGAAATACCTCAAGCTGTCGTCGATACCCTTCGAAATCTCACCCCACAAACTCCGCCACTCGTTCGCGACTCACATGCTCGATGCCGGAGCGGATCTTCGTTCGGTTCAAAGCCTGCTGGGCCACTCGTCGCTCTCAACGACTCAGATCTACACCCACGTCACCAAGGAGCGATTGCGCTCCGCCTACGATGACGCCCATCCTCGCGCGAAATAAGACGCAGCGAGACACAGAAAAGCGGCCGTCCTTTCGGACGACCGCTCTTGCTAAATAGTGGAAGTAAACAGGTGACTTAGAATGCCACGGCGAGCTTCACACCAGCGATGAAGAAGTCCTGACCGACGTCGCCGGGGTTAGGACCAGTAACCAGATCGCTGTTGCCATCGGTGTACTTCACATACGGGGTGAGAGTCACACCGCTGCGGAATTCCCAAGGCAGTTGGGCGGAGACATAGTAACCGTTGATCGAATCCACAGTTCCGACGCGTGGAGCGGCGGCAACTTGTGAAGCAAGACCGTCAGCATAGCCGAAACCAACTGCCAGATCGAGCGAGAGGCAATCATTGAACTGGAATGACTTGGTCAAAGCAGTATCGACGTAGAGACCATTCAAAAGATCAAAATCCCAGAAGGCAGTCGAGCTGAGGCCAATGCCCCAACCGAGATCAGCGCCAGCGGCGAGGTAAAGCTCCTGAGTGTTCGAACCCGAAAAACTTGGGAAGAGGTAAGCGATGTAACCAACTTCCAAGTTAACAGGACCGAGATCGGTGCCAATGCCAGCGTAGAGATCAAGCTCTTGGTTGGCCGTGTTGATCCCAGCGAGACCCGGAGTACGAGCCCATGAACCATACCAGGCACCACCGGAGAGGGTCACTGGTCCAGTTTCATAGGACAGGTCGAATCCTGCCGAGAAGAGGTCGTTGCCAAAGTCAACGAATCGGAATTCGTACATGTTAGCATAGCCAACATTGACTTCGCCATCGAGTTCATTCGCCGTAGCGGAGCCGACCACGAGGGTGGAGGCAGCGGCTAGGGCACCAATAGTTTTGCTGTAGTTGCGCATCTTGTGTTTGTGTTTCGGTTGCTGGGAGTCTTCATCTGTCCGGGTGCTGCCGGATGGTGATGGAGACCATGAATGATGATCATCTCCATGATGGTTTACATGAAGGACAGTCACTTTCAGGCGTTTATTTAAGAAACCTTAAAAGTCTTGTCCAGCAAAAAACCTGGAGAGCTCGTCGCTCGGCGGCGTAATTAGAGACCCCCGCGGGCCATGGCAAGACCAATTCATGGCTAAAGGCGCATACCCGACAGGAACGTAAACCGTCCAATTGACCCCGCCCGGCGACTTCCGGGCAAATCGTGACCTTCGCGCGAAGGCAACGATTCTCTTGGTGAAGACCAGCACCGGAAAGCCTTTGGAAATCTGCGGGTTAGACAAATAGCCGAGGAAAAATTCCGGACTTTGCCGGCCGACCTCCGAGTTTGGCACGGCGGTTGCTTTCCGCCCTTTGATTCAAATAACAACCACCGCCAACACCATGCGAATGCTTAAAAAACTGATGTTCCTTACTCCCCTCCTACTGACGGCTACGGCCATCGGTCAGGATGAACCCCCAGCGGAAGGCACCTACGAGGCCTTCATGGCGGGTTCGGATGCCGCCATGTTTACGGTCAACAACCTGTGGATCCTGATCGCGGCAGCCCTGGTCTTTATCATGCACCTCGGCTTCTCCTGTGTTGAGTCGGGCCTCTGTCAGAAGAAGAACACGGTCAACATCCTGTTTAAGAACGTCTTCATCGTCTGCATCGGTGCCTTGGGCTACATGGCTTATGGCTTCAATGGAATGTATCCCGGCTGGGAAGAGCCCTTCGGCAAATTCTGGGCCATGGGAACTCCGGTGACGAACTCCTTCTACGCCGACCCTCTTGCCGTCGGAGAAAACATGACAGGAGCTTACGCCGATTACACCTACTGGGCTGACTTCATCTTCCAGGCCATGTTTGCAGCTACCGCTGCGACGATTGTGTCCGGTGCTGTTGCGGAGCGCATCAAGCTCCCTACCTTCATGATCTACGCCGCGATCCTTGTGACGTTCATCTACCCCATCACTGGTTCCTGGGAGTGGGGCGGTGGCTGGCTCAACGGTTTCGGTGGTGCTGAAGGTGTCGACGACACTGGCCAGTTCATCGACTTCGCTGGCTCATCGCTGGTCCACGCCTTCGGGGGCTTCGCAGCTCTCGCAGCGGTCATCATCCTTGGCCCTCGTTTGGGCAAGTATACCTCGGAAGGTGTGAAGCCGATCCTCCCCCACAACCTGCCTCTCGCAGCGATTGGTGTGTTCCTCCTCTTCCTCGGATGGTTCGGATTCAACGGCGGTTCGGTGCTTAGTGCCGATCCTCAGAGTGTCTCCCGCGTCTTCGTTACCACAGGAATGGCTGGATTCGGTGGCGGTCTCGCCGCGATCTTCACTTCATGGATTGTTCTGAAGAAGCCTGACCTTTCCATGAGCCTCAACGGTATGCTCGCTGGTCTCGTCGGTATCACTGCCGGTGCCGGTGCCATCACCCCATGGGGTTCAGTGGTCGTGGGTGCCATCGCAGGTGCTCTCGTGGTCGTCGCCGTTCTCTTCTTCGATAAGATCAAGATCGACGATCCGGTCGGTGCGATCTCTGTCCATGGTGTCTGCGGCATCTGGGGAACCCTCGCTGTCGCCATCTTCGGTAAGGAAGAGCTCGCTGGTGAGAAGATCTCGTTCTCAGCTCAGCTGATTGGAACCCTTTCCATCAGCGCCTTCGCCTTCATCTGCTCCTTCATCCTGTTCTTCATCCTGAAGATGGTCATGGGAGTCCGGGTCGATGCGCAGGAAGAATCCGAAGGACTGGACGTCGCCGAGCACGGCTCCCCAGCCTACGGCGAGTAATCCACAGCTCATACCAAGCAATCACAGCAGGCGGTCCGGAAACGGGCCGCCTGTTTTTGCGTTGGCCGGAGGGCCACTCCCCGTTAAAGCCCTGCCCGTGAACCGTCGCGTTCGAATTCTCGTCACCCTGCTGATCATCTGTCTCGGCTTCGCCGCCTGGCAATGGCTCAAGCCTTACGAGTGGAACCCTGATCCGGAAGCTCGGGCCAAGGTCGTCTTCAGCCGGATTGAACGCGACCAGGACTTCTTCTGGCTCGATGCCTACGTCAAGATCACGGATTCCCGCGGCCACGATTTCGAGAAACCGGTGCGCCTCGCACTTGCGGACGGACGCGAACTGAAACCCGCAGACATCACGATTGAAGGATCTGCCGAGCAAGAAGCCGAAGCGATCTCATTCCGCTTCTGGCTGGATTCAAAGGACGTCGTCGGACCGCTTCGGCTGCGGCTGAATGACGGGGAGCTTCTGATTCGCGGTGAACCCATCATTCCTGATCTCGAATCCAGGGAATTTCGCTTCCATCAATCGAGCCACTGGTGATGAAGATCCTCCTCGTCGACAACTCCAACACCCGCACCAAGTTCACGGTGGCCGAGGGATCCCGCGAACTCAGGAGTCCGTTCTGGATTCCAACCGAAGACATCAGCGCCGCCACGCTCAACAGCGCCCTTGAGGCAATCGAAGCCGATGCCGCCCTGATCTGCTCGGTCGTCCCCGATAAGAGAAGAATCCTGGAAGATTTCATCGCTTCTCGTTGTCCGATCCATCGCCTCACCCATCAGAGCCCCCTCGAACTCGGCATCGACTACCCAAGGCCCGAAACGATCGGAGCAGACCGGCTGGCCAACGCCGTCGGGGTCGTCGAACGCCATGGCTTCCCAGCCGTCGTGATCGACTTCGGCACAGCGGTGACCTTCGACGTCATTTCCTCTGAACCCGCCTACTGCGGAGGGGTCATCGCTCCCGGACTTGGAGCCATGAGCGAATACCTTGGTCGGAAAACCGCCCTCCTCCCTCCTTTCGAATTGGCTGAGCCTCCCACCGCGATCGGCAAGTCCACCGCTGGTGCGATGCAGGCCGGCGCCGTCATCGGCTACCGGGGTCTGGTGCGGGAGATACTTTCCGAGATCCGCCGCGAACTCGGCGACACACCTCATACCGTTGCGACCGGCGGCGACGCTGCCCTGATCGCACGCGGAGTCTCGGAAATCGACCAAGTCGACCCCGATCTCACGCTCTATGGCCTCCGCAGCATCGCCGAGCGGGTCTTTTTGTGACACCCCGATGAATGTGCGTGTCATTCGAAGCTGTCCCACTTAGAAGAACTGAAATGCCCGAAACACCTCTTGCCATTGGCGTCGATATCGGCGGAACAACGATCAAGATCGGCCTCGTCTATCGCAGCAACGTCATCGAACAGATCCCACCCATTGCCACCCAGGAGTTCGACGGCCCCGATTCATTGGTCGAAGTAGTCATCGACTCCATCGAAGAGCTGCGCAGCCGCCACCGCGGGATTGCCGGGGTGGGCGTCGGAGTCCCCGGATTCGTCGATTTCGAAAATGGCATCGTTCACAACCTGACCAACGTCGCCGGCTGGGAAAACTACCGCCTCAAGGCAGTTCTCAGCGAGCGCATCGACCTTCCCATCATTGTCGATAACGATGCCAATTGCATGGCCTTCGCCGAATGGAAACGTGGCTCGGGCCGGGGCCTCAACCATCTGGTGGCGATTACTCTCGGCACCGGCGTCGGCGGCGGCGTCGTCGCCAATGGCAGCTTGCTCCGCGGGGCTCGTTTCGCGGCGGGTGAGGTCGGTCAAATGACGATCGACTGGCAGGGCCGCCCCGGCACCTACAACAACTCCGGAGCTCTGGAAGAATACATCGGAAACAAGGAAATTGCCGGGCTCGCCCAACAAGCCTACCTCGACGCTGGCATTGAACGCGCCCTCGAGGACTGCACGCCTTCCCAACTATCAAAAGCAGCTCATAACGGCGACGAAGTGGCGCTCAAACTCTGGGATCTCATCGGTGCCAAGCTTGGCAGCGCGGTCATGAACTGCTGCTGGCTGCTCAACCCGCAGGCCGTCATCATCGGCGGCGGCGTGGCCAAGGCCGGCGACCTGCTCTTTGGACCGCTCACGGCCCACCTTTACTCCCAGCTTTCCGGGCCTTTCAAGGAACACCTCATGGTGCTGCCCGCCCGCTTCGGAAACGAAGCCGGCATGATCGGAGCGGCCGCCCAAAGCCTCGAAGCCGCAGGGGTTGCGATCCTCCCCTGAAGGCTCGCGAGCGCCCTCTCGATTTCAAATCCCCGCGCCTTGGAACTTGGCACTTTAACCGCGGCCAGATACCTCCGCGTCCGTGACCTACGATTTCGACGTCCCCATCGCCCGCCAAGGCAGCGGCTGCATCAAGTTCGACCGCCGACCGGAACTCGATCCCTTCTGGGTCGCGGACATGGACTTCGCCTCCGCCCCGGAAATCATCGAAGCCCTCCATCGTCGCGTTGACCACGGAATTTTTGGCTACCCTCAAGCTCACGAAGGTCTCAACGAAGCGATCCTCACCTACCTTCAGGAACGGCAGTCGTCGACCGTGCCGGTCGAGCAAATCGTGCATCTGGGCGGACTGGTTCCCGCGCTGTCGCTGGCCGCCCGGGCCTTCTGTGAAAGCGGAGATGCGGTGATGACCTGCACCCCCGTCTATCCCCCTTTCCTCGGCGTGCATCGCGATGCGGAGGCTGAACTCATCACGGTCGATCACTCATTCGAGGACGGTCGCTGGACCCTCGATTGGGATGGCTTGGAGAAGGCCGTCACCCCCTCGACGAAGGTCTTCCTCTTCTGTAATCCCCAGAACCCTCTCGGTCGCGTTTTCACCGAAGCCGAAGTCATTCGTCTGGCCGAATTCTGTGACAAGCACGAGCTGATCCTCGTCTCCGATGAAATCCACTGCGATCTCATCCTCGATGAAACGGCGACGCCCCACTTCAGCGCGCTGCGCCTGCCTGAGCCCCTTCTCCAACGGACCATCACCCTGCTTTCACCCAGCAAGACCTGGAACATCGCCGGCCTTGGCTACGCCTTCGCCGTCATCCCGGATGATACCCTCCGTCGAAAATTCACCGCTGCGCGCGGTCACACCCTGACCGAAATCAACCTCCTCGCCTACTATGCCGCCGAAGCCGCCTATCGGGATGGCGAAGCATGGAGGCTCCAGCTCATCGACTATCTTCGGACGAATCGCGACCTGCTCCTCGAGTTCGTCGCCAAGAGGCTCCCAAACATGAAAGCCGTCGTCGGCGAAGCCACCTATCTGGCATGGATCGATGCCCGGGAGACCGGCATTGAGAACCCGGCCACACACCTCGAAAAGGAAGCCGGACTCTTCGTCTCGGACGGTGCCTTCTTCGGCTGGCCCGGATGGTTCCGCTTCAATTTCGCCTGTCCACGGGCGCGCATGCTTGAAGGCCTTGAAAAGGTCGCCAGCGCCTTTCCGTAAGACCCACCCCCGCCCGTAATTCACACTTCTCACCCGCCGGATCCATCGCCAGACTCCCCGCCATGCCACGCCTCGTCCTGATCATTCTGCTCGCCCTGACCACCCTGAGTCAGGCCGAGCACGTCATCCTCACGGGTGGACCTGCCCTGCGGCAATGGGAAGACCTCCGGGTTGAAAAGGACCGGCACGACCGTTGGTGGGCGAACTTCATCCGGGCCTCCACCCTGCGCATGGTCGAGATCCGCAAGGCCTACGGACCGAATGCCAAAATCGTCTGGATCGTCCATCGCGACGGCTACCGCACCCGCTCTCGCGAAGATGGCAAGCCCTACACCACCTGGATCACCGACCTCGCCCGCAAGCGTAGCGTCACCCTCCTTTGGTTCGACAGCAACGCCGAGTTGATTCAGAGGATCAATAGCCAACCACGTGGCTCCATCGTCACCTTCGACTTCTTCGGCCACTCGAACAAGTACTGCTTCATGTTCGACTACAGCAACGACATCATGGGCGCATCGTCCGTCTGGCTGCACGAAAACGACCTCTCCAAAGTCAAGCGCTCCGTCTTTGCCAAAAACGCCTACTGCAAAAGCTGGGGCTGCCACACCGGTGAAAGCATGAGCCAGGTTTGGAAACGCAAACTCGGCGTCTCACTCGAAGGTGCCAAAGGCCCGACGGACTACACCGTCGTCGGCCAAGCACGACTGCCTGTCGTCAAAGGCAGCTGGGTGCGTTAACACATTTCATCAATCACGGTTTACCCTCACCAGACCATGCAATTCGCCGAACTCAAAGCCCTTCACGACCTCCCCTTCTTCGACCTCATCAAGCAGTCCCGCGAAGTCCATGAAGCGAACTGGCCTCAGGCCGACGTCCAACTCTGCACCCTGCTCTCGATCAAGACCGGCGGTTGCTCGGAGGACTGTTCCTACTGCGCCCAATCGGCGCGCTACAGCTCCGGCGTCGAAGCCGAACGCCTGATGGAAAAGGAAACCATCATGGAAAGAGCCCGGGCCGCACGCGATACCGGCTCAACCCGCTTCTGCATGGGTGCTGCCTGGCGCGGTGTTAGAGGGGGAACCCAGCGCTTCGAGCAGGTCATCGAAATTATCGAGGATGTCTCAAAACTCGGCATGGAAGTCTGCGTCACCCTTGGCGAACTCGGGCCCGAAGAAGCCAAGCGGCTCAAGAAAGCAGGCGTCACTGCCTACAATCACAACCTCGACACCTCACCCGAGCACTACCCGAACATCGTCACCACCCACACCTACGACGACCGCCTTCGCACCATCCGCAACGTCCAGGATGCCGGCATGTCGGTTTGTTGCGGCGGGATCCTCGGCCTCGGAGAAACCAACGATGACCGGCTCAAGATGCTCGAAGTCATTTCCGAGTTCAATCCCCAGCCCGAAAGCGTGCCGATCAACTCCCTCATGCCAATGCCGGGCACGCCTCTCGAAGGCACCGAACCGGTCGATGTCTTCGACCTCGTACGCATGATCGCCATCGCCCGCATCGCCATTCCAAAAGCCAAGGTCCGCCTCTCCGCCGGCCGCACCCGGATGTCCGATGAAACCCAGGCCCTCTGCTTCTTCGCTGGAGCGAATTCGATCTTCTACGGTGAGAAACTTCTCACGGCCAAGAATCCGGCCGTTGAGAAGGACCGCGCGCTGTTAGAAAAACTCGGACTCACCACCCTCGCGCCGAATCGCGACATGGTGGCACCCGATGCCTCCGATGACCGCCCGCTCAGCCCCGCCTGCTGCAGTTGAACCCGACCTCGGAAACCTCGTTTCCAGCCCTACCCGCTCATCAGAAACCACCTTTACCTTCTGATCTCTATCTGGGCAGCGTTCACGCTGCCCGCCTCGGCGCAATTCGACGACGAAACCCAGTGGCTGAATCTCGGCGGCAATCCCGGCTTTGACGCACGCGTCCGGGCGATGATCCTCGATCCCGCCGGAAACCTCTACTGCGCCGGCGACTTCACCTCCGTCAATGGCATCACCGCCAACCGGGTCGCGATGTGGAATGGCACCACTTGGACAGCCTTGGGTGACGGCTTGAACAATCGGGTCCATGCCCTCGCCTTGCTTGACGGCAATCTTTACGCCGGAGGCCAGTTCACCGAAGCCGGAGGCGAGCGCGCGATCAACATCGCCATGTGGAACGGCTCCGAATGGAGCCCGCTCGGCATCGGCCCCAACGGCACGGTGTATGCCCTCGCGGCCGTCGGCGACGAACTCTACGCGGGCGGACAATTCACCATCACCGGTGGAATTGCGACCAACAATCTCGCACGCTGGGACGGCGAAAACTGGAATGCCGTGGGCAACGGCACCAACGGCCGCATCAATGCCTTGACCTCGAATGGCAGTTCCCTCGTCGCCGGCGGCAACTTCACTCTCGCCAACGGCGTGACCCTCAATCGCATCGGCCAATGGAATGGCACCGAATGGACCGCTCTTGGCACTGGCGTCGATGGCCAGGTTTTCGCCCTGACCACTTCGAACGGCAACATCTACGCGGGAGGCGAGTTCTCACAAGCAGGCGGACTTTCCTCCGGACGTCGCATCGCCCGCTGGAACGGCTCCGCCTGGAGCGGTCTCGGCACGGGCATCGGCGCCACGGTCTATGCCATCGCCGCCAATGATGAGGACATTTTCGCCGGCAACACCGCGGGAATCATCCAATGGAACGGCAGCGCTTGGAGCCAGCTCGGTTCAGGAACCAACGGTCTGGTGCGGACCCTTACCAACAACGGGCTCAACTTGTATGTCGGCGGCGACTTCACCACCGCAGGCGGCAAGGACAGCACCTACGCCGCCGAGTCGATCACCGCTTTCGAAGCCAACATCTCGGTCTCCTATCCACAGGACACCCGCCTTGCCAATGCGAGCACCCTCGAACTCGGCGACATCGCCATCGGCTCCGAAGCCCGCTATGTCTTCGTCGTTAGAAATCTCGGCAATGTCTCGCTGACGATCGACCACATCAATCTCACTGGCGGCGACGACGAGCTCTTCACTCTCGACACCAACACAGGCGTCATCATTGAAGACGCCACCACTTTTGCCGTGAGCTTCGCGCCCACAGCAGCGGGCATCGAGAGCACGACCCTGGAGGTGGAAAGCAACGACCCCGACACACCGATTTTCACGCTCGAGATCGAAGGAAATGGCGCCGACGCCGAGGACATGTTCTTCGCGAGCATGGAGGAAGCCGGCCTTGAAGACTTTGATACCCTGCCTGAAGAAATCCCCTTCAATGACGGCGTCGAGAACGTCCTGAAATACGGCTTCAACATGGATCTCACCGGTCCCGATGCTTCCCTCATGGTCGAGGGCGGCCTGTCCGGTCTTCCCCGATTCGAACTGATCGAGGAAACCGGCATCTTCTTCTTCCGCTTCGAGTTTCTTCGTCGCAAGGGTAGTGGTCTCGCCTACGCCACCCTGAAGTCACCCGATCTGGAAGGCCCCTTCACCGTCTTCCGTGGACGCGAAACGGTCGAAGACATCGACCTCCTCTGGGAGCGGGTCTTCATCGACGAACTCGTCGATCTGAGCACCGAACCAAAATGCTTCGGCCGGGTCAGAGTCGAACTACCTTTCGAGCGCGAGCCCTGATTCGGCCCCACTTGGCTGAAACAGCCGTTTCTTGGACAGCGTCCTTCTCTGGCTTCAAACCCAGAGGATCATGATGGAACCCCGGATCTCTGCGTGAATTTCCAGACTTCTCGATTACCAGAGAACGAACCGACGCCGAGAAACTGAACAGCAACGGCTAGATGCGCCCCAGCCCTCTCAAGGACTACAGGATCTATCACCTGCCACGAATGGCCATACCTTTTCTAAAGCACTCTCAGCCCCCCTTCCTCTCTAACTCTCCCAAACGGAGCGCGTTCATCCTGAACGCTTCGGCCAAGGACATCCTGTCCATACGCGCCAGTCCTGCCTACCTATTCATTTGTGATGAAAACCTTGACTGCCCCCTTTTGCTGCGCCTTTTGCTGCGGACGGAGGTTCGTCGGTATGAACGGGCACATGGGTTACAAACGAACCGACCACATGGGTTACACTTTCTTATCTACTTTGCTTTAGATTCTGAGGCAAGCTTGCTCTTCCAAAGCTCGGCGTAGGCCGGAGGCCGGAGCCGAGCTTTGGGACCTTTCTCCAGCCAGCCGAGCTTCACGTTTGCAAAGCGCACCCCTAGTAATCCAGTCTCAGGATTCTCTTCTACCGCCACGTCGACGCCCACAAACGATTCCCCCACATAGCAGGCATTTCCCTTCAATGAAATGAAGCCTCCGGAGTTCACTCGCCGGGTTTCCACTCCGGCATCATAGAGCTCCATTTTGATGCGCTCATCGAGCCGCTTCGCGGAGGGTTGATAAACTTCCGCCGGCCGACGCATCCCGAGCGCTTCGTGCGGACGATCCTCATTGAAGACCTTTCTCCAGCGATCAAAGCGCTGCTGTTGCGCCCATCGATTCACGCTCCCGGGCACGCAACATTCCGCCTTCATCGTTCGATGCATTCGTTCATGACAACCGTTGTCTTGAGGGCATCCCGGACGGCTGAACTGCACCTCAATTCCAAGGCTGATCCACCACACGCTCAATCGGCTCAATCCACCCGGCCCCATCGAGGCAAACGGTGATCCGTTGTCTACCCGGATGATCTCAGGAAGCCCATAACGCCTAAAAATGCATTGAAATTCACGCTTTGTCCACTTCACCGTCATGTCCGGCATCGCCTCGACTTTCATCACGAAGCGACTGAAAAGGTCACTCACTGTCAATGGATCGCAGCGTTCACCGTCGCCCAGCATGAAGCTTCCCTTGAAGTCCACTCCCAGCACATGATTACTGCGCTCAGCGGTGGTTGGAGTCGAGCGTTCAACCGTGAAAAGTCCTCCCCGACGCTTACGAGTCTTTACCAGTCCATGGCGCTTTAACACCTCACCGACCGTGCTGATCGCTGGCCGACTCTTCAAGCCGTGCTTCACCCAAAGGACGTCGTGGATCTTCTTTGGTCCCCAAGTTGAATGCAGACGCTTTTCTGCAACGATCAGGCGCTCGACACACTCCTCAGTCCGGTTCGCCACACACT
>NZ_JBATWY010000176.1:0-17213 GCF_049672945.1 Haloferula sp.
CCCCCTCCCTGCACCGCTGCGCAAACAAAAGCCATCTCCGAAACACAACCCTGCTCGACCCCCGCCATCATCAATCGCGCAAACCTCGGCTCCAATGGCAACAACGCCATCGCCCTACCCTCGTCCGTGATCTTCCCAAGGACATCCGTCGCTCCCAAGTCATGCAGCAATTCCACCGCCCGCTCCAAGCCCTCCTTCGAAGGAGCCTCCAGCCATCGAAACCCCGCCACGTCCTCCACCCCGCACGCCAGCAAAAGCAGCAGCACCTCCGACAAATCCACACGCCGCACCTCCGGCACCTCGAAGCCCTCACGCCGTGCGTGCTCGCTCTCACTCCACAAACGGATGCAACGACCCGCCGCCGTCCGACCCGCGCGACCAGCCCGCTGATCCGCCGCAGCTCGCGAAATTTTCTGCACCAGCAGGGTTGAGATCCCCCGCCGTGGATCAAACCCGGACACCCGCGCCAATCCCGCATCGATCACGGTTCTAACACCATCGATCGTCAGCGAGGTCTCCGCGACATTCGTCGAAACAATGATCTTCCCCCTTCGACAAGGACCCACCGCGGCCTCCTGTGCCGCCGGGGGCAAAGCCGAGTAGAGTGGCAGAATTTCGCGCTCCCTCGCCCATCCCGCATTTTCTAACAACTCCATCGTCCGCCGAATCTCATGCGTCCCCGGAAGGAAGCACAACACGTCCCCACACTCCGGATCAGCCAGTGCCTCCTTGCACGCCGCCGCCACCTGATCCCAGACCGGCAGCTCCGCCATTCGCCCACTCCGATCCCTGACTGGCTTCGATGCGCGGTAGGAAATTTCCACCGGATAAGTCCGCCCCCCCGCCTCCAAACAAGAGAGCGTGGACGTCCCGCCCACTCCATCTTTCCGCTGAGCCAGAAACTCCGCCAAACCAGCGGTCTCCAGCGTCGCCGACATTACCACCACCCGCAGATCGGGCCGCTTGGATTCCTGAAGGTCCAAACACCTCCCAAGGGCCACATCCACCGCCAAACGCCGCTCGTGAAACTCGTCAAACACCACCGCCGACACCCCTCCCAGTTCAGGATCGTCCTGAAACCAGCGCTGGAATAGTCCATCGGTGAGATAGATCAGTTTCGTCTCCTTTCCGTAGCAGGTGTCGAAACGCACCGCATAGCCGACCTCGCCTCCAAGCTTGCCACCGCGTTGCCGCGCCACCCAACCCGCCAGCATCCGGGCCGCCATCCGCCGCGGCTCGATCACCAGAATCCGACCTTCCAGCCCTGCATCCCGCAGCATTCCCGGAACCGCCGTCGATTTCCCCGATCCCGTCGGAGCCTTGAGCAGCACCCGAGCCCCCTCTTCACCGACTGCAGCGCGCAATTCATCCTCAATCTCATGAACCGGCAGTCGCACCGCGCCATCCAGTGCCCTCGAATTCCATCAGCCAAGTCCAATTTATAACGATCACTCTCAAAAAATCTGCTCAATCCTGAAATACCGAGCCTTCCGGACCCGTTATTCCCGTTGCTAAGGGCTATCATCGGCCCTAGCATACTCCCATGAATCCAATAGTTGCCTTTGGTCTTCCGCAGGGCCCCGAGTGGGTCGTCATCTTCGTTGTCGTCCTGCTACTCTTCGGCGCCAAGAAAATCCCAGAACTCGCTCGCGGCCTCGGCAAGAGCATGGGTGAATTCAAAAAGGCTCGCGAAGAATTTGAACGCGAGATCAAACACTCCGAAGCAGAGGCCCACAAGGAGGATGACGAGGTGAAGATCAAGGAAGTCGCCGGCAAGGAACCGCGCGAGATCTGAGCCATGCGAAGAGTTTCATCTCCACGCCGCGCCCCGGGAATTCTCGGGGCGTTCTTTTTGGCAGCCCTTTTCATCCTTCCCTCGTGCCGAAAGGAAGACGCCCCGCCACCGTGGGAAGGCGAAAGCGTTTCAAGCGAATCGGATGCGGAGGCATCGAAAGCCCAGGACACGTCGTCCAAAGTCAGCCCCGCTGAATCCAGTCCGGCCAAAGAACCGCAAGCTGACGCATCACCCCCGCTTCGCTTCGTCGCCTACAATGTAGAGAACTGGTTGACCATGGACCGCTATGTCGACCGCAAACCCGCGGGCACCATTCCCAAACCCCAGTCCGAACGCGATGCCGTCGTCTCCATCCTGGTCGATGCCCAGGCCGACATTCTGGGGATTTGCGAAATCGGCACCGAGACCGATCTCGCCGACCTGCAGCAACAACTGAAGAAAGCCGGGCTCGACTACCCCCACAGTCACCACACCGGCGGAGTCGATGACACCCGCCATCTCGCCCTGTTGTCCCGCTTCCCCATTATTTCCACCCGTGTCCCGGATGACCTCACCTACAAGCTCGACGACCGCACCCGCGGCATGGGTCGCGGCATCCTCGACGCCACCGTCGATACGCCGAAAGGAGCGATCCGCTTCCTCGGTGTCCACCTCAAATCGAAGCGAGAGATTCCCGACGGGGATCAGGAAATGATGCGCCGCGCCGAAGCGCACCTGCTGCGCCGCGAAGCTGATCGCATCCTTTCCGACGACCCGGATACTCAGCTGATTGTCTATGGCGACATGAATGACACCCGACAAGCCTCAGCCCTGCGCACCATTCAAGGACCACGCGACGGACCAAAGTCGCTCAAGATGGCCTACCTTCGCGACTCGCGCGGCGAGTCATGGACCCATCACTGGTCCTACCAAGACGTCTACTCACGACTCGATTACATCTTGGTGTCCACGCCGATGGTCCAGAAAATCGACTGGGATGAAAGTCGCGTCCTTGACAATGAGAACTGGGCCGAAGCCAGCGACCATCGCGCACTGCTTCTGATCATCAAGTAGCCCTCAAGGAGTTTTACTCCGCAGAGCGGCTACCGATCTCGATCATCCTCGCAGACAAGGGCTCCAAATCCGGAAGCCTCAGTCCCTCATTTGCCAGATCCGCAACCGGAACAACCGACTTCCAGTCATCCGCCAGTCGTTCGCTGATCTCAAGCTCGCCTCTGGGACTGCCCATCCAACGCAGGGCGTCATAGGGCATCAACACCCTGACTCCACTCAGCGTCTCGCCAGGATGAAAGTTGGCCACCACCAGAAAGGTCTGACCCGAACCCGCATCGTAGCGAAGAAACGAATAGAGCCAGTGACCGCTGACTGATTCACCATCCACGCGCCCATACGCCGGGTTCTCCTTGTTGGCATGATTGAGCCCGTAGAATTCACCGTTTACAAAGGCTGGCTGGGCAATCACACCCAGAAGTCCCTGATACCACTTCCGTAGTTCCTTCTGCTCATCCGACAAGCGACCTCCATCATACTTCCCTCCATTGACCCACTTCTGGAACTCCGGCATCCCCCAGTAGTCGAAAATCGAAGAGCGTCCATCATCACCCGAGAAGCCTTCCGAACCCTCGGCCGGTTCACCGACTTCCTGCCCGTGATAGACCATCACCGGCCCACGCCCCATGCCGAACATCACGGCACTCACTGGACGTCCCACGCGCATTCCAAGACCACCCCATTCCCGCGGCGTTGCCAGCCGGACCTCATCGTGATTCTCCGCGTAGCGTAGCGACTTGTGAAATCGCTCCCCAATGAACGTCAGACCATCCAGATCGTTCGCCCACTTGTAACCGCCGGCAAAGTCATCGTAGATACCCATGCACATGTCGTAAACCGGATCATCATAGACCGCGTCGAAGCCCGCATCGAGCAGCGCATCGAGCACGTTGCCGTCGGTCAGTTTCGACGGATCTCCATCATAAGCCTCGCCAAAGATGTAGGTCTCCGCATCCCGCTCCCTCGCCCGCGCGATCATCCACTTCCAGAACTCCATCGGCACCATGTGCGCCATGTCCACTCGGAATCCAGCGACACCCATGGCCTGCCAGTGGGCGAAGATCTCATCCATCTTCCGCCACGTATCCGGCACCGCCTCAGGAGCCGCATCGGGCCCCGGCAATCCGGAAGTATCTCGACCTTGGGTGAAGTCGTGACCGTAGTTCAGTTTCACCGTCTCATACCAGTCATTCAGACTTGGAGAAAAGGAGACGACGTTGTTACCCGTGACCCGAACGAAATCCGTCTCGGGTTCAAACAGTCCGCTGCAGCCATCCATCCCCCCTGTCGGCAGTTTCAAAGGCGGACCCCCCTCGGCCTGACCCGGCTGCACGTAGAAGAAGTTATTATCCCATGCGAAGAAATTCGACGGTTCATCGTCGTTGCCAAAACTCAAATCCGGCCGCACATCGGACTGATAACTTCGCGCCACGTGATTCGGCACAAAGTCGATCAACACCTTCAGGCCGTGGCGCTCGCAGCGCTTGAGCAGCGCCTTGAATTCGTCGATCCGCTTCTCAGGATCCACCGCATAGTCCGGACAAACATCGAAGTAGTCCCTGATGGCGTAGGGACTCCCCGCCTTCCCCTTGAGAATGTCCGCCGGATCAGCCGGTCTCCCCGGATACGACGTGCCACTCGCCTGCTCGTGCACCCCGGTCAGCCAAATGTGAGTGATCCCGAACTTCTTCAATTCACTCAGCGCCACGTCGTCGAAATCCGCGAATTTGCCACAACCATTTTCCTCAATCGTCCCTCCTGGTTTCCGCGTCTCGTTGGTGTTTCCAAAGAGCCGCGGCAGCGCTTGATAAATCACGGGTCGCTCGGATTCAGCCATGCTTGAGAAAACACCCATCCCGGCCAGCAAGCAAACGCTAAGCAATCTCTTCATCTCAATTCTCAATTCTCAAGGGACGCCCCCGTCTCCGATTCATCACCCACCAGCAGCGTCGCCGCCGCCGCGATGGCGAAACAAACACCTCCAGCAAGCACCGCCTTCATCGCATCACCACCGAGCGGGCCTGCGACCAAGGCACCCAAACCGACCGAGGCAAGGATCTGAGGCAAGACGATGAAGAAGTTGAAGACCCCCATGTAGAAGCCCATCTTGTCGCCTGGAATGACGTTCGCCAGCATCGCGTAGGGCATCGATAGGATCGAAGCCCACGCCACCCCGACCCCGATCATCGCAACCAGCAGCATCCCGGGTGAACTGACAAAGGCCGCCGAGATCAAGCCCACCGCACCGATGCTGAGGCAGATCAGGTGAATCCACTTCGCCGACATCACCCGCGCCAAGGCGATCAGCATGAAGGCGAACAGGAATGCCACCAGGTTGTAGGTTGAAAAACACACCCCGCCCCACGCGGTTCCTTCCTGGTAGCGACGCGCCGCCGCCAGGTCCTCATGAATCACCGCCGCTGCCTTCGCATCGTCCCCACCGGCCGCAGCGATCGCCGCGGAAAGCGATTGCAACATCGGATTCTCGCCATCCTTCTCACCCGCTTCCACTGAATTCCCCGCCGTTTCGCGCAGCATCCCGGCAAGCGCCGCGATGTCGATCTTCTCTCCCGGATCCGGATCCGCGGGCTTCAGCCCAAACATCTGGAGCATCTTCTCAGAGAATCCCTTCCCCTCAGCTTCCATCTCGCCGGCAATTCGGCTCTTCTCCTCCTGATAGAGCTCCGCCAAGGCCTTACTGCGCCCAAGTTCACTTGCCGAATACTCCCCACTCGATTCCCCCAGCGGCTTTCCCTCAAAGACCTTCTTCCCCACCGCAGGAACAAAAAAGATCCACATGCAAAACAAACCCAACCACGTGAAAAACTGCACTCCGGCCAACTGCTTCATGGCGGTCGGCATCGAGCCGATTCCCTGAAAAATCTCGGCAAACGCATTCCCCAGTCCGGCGGTCTCGCGCTTCTTCTTCTCAAATGCCTCCAGGTCCTCCGGAGGATACTCCTTGGTTGTTAGAATGGTGACCATCACCGCCGCAAAGAAAACACCCGCACCGATGAAGAAGGCCAGTTTCACCGCAGGAGGAATCGGGCTGTCGGAAGTCGCCTCCTTCGCCACCCCGAAGCCATTCGTCAGAATAAAGGGCAGCGCCGACGACAGCACGGCGCCGAGACCAATCAACAAGCTCTGCATTGCGAAGCCCGACTTGCGCTGCTTGGGCGGCAGCATGTCACCAACAAAGGCCCGAAACGGCTCCATGCTCACGTTCACCGAAGCATCAAGAATCCACAGCAGGCCCGCCGCCATCCATAGCGCCGAAGACATTGGCATCAGGATCAGAGCGAGTGAGGCACACAGAGCCCCGATGAAGAAATACGGGCGTCTTCGCCCAAACACCGGATGCCAGGTCCGATCGCTGAAATAGCCGACAAAGGGCTGAACCAGCAGCCCCGTCAAAGGTGCCGCCAACCAGAGAATCGGGATATCACTCTCGTCCGCCCCCAAAAACTGATAGATCGCCGACATGTTGGCCATCTGCAGGCCCCATCCGAACTGGATTCCAAGGAATCCGAAGGACATGTTCCAAATCTGCCAGAAAGAAAGGCGGGGTTTCTCACTCATATAGGGTCTGGGGTTTTTCGGGCTCTGCCTCCAGAGCCCTGGCGAGGATAGACACTCCGATGGCCATCCGTCGCCTCAAATGTCCGCGAAGAGGGTCAGGTTTAGCCAAATTCACGACGAATCTGGTCCTCCACCACCGCCACCAGCGATTTCCCCGTCTCTCAACCCCGCAGCTCAATTGTCCAAATCGCCTACTCCTTCATCAAAACACCAATGGCATTCACCATCATGCTTTTTGTTGGTCCGCAGCGTTTGGCACAAGTGCCTGTCGGGCAAGATTCCGCTCCATGGGCGGGTGCTTTGATCGAACCAGGTGATGAGAACGAAATACCCAAATCGAAGTTTAACAATCTCACCGCTGACGATCTCGCGATCCTTTATGGGAACGAGAAATTCATGCTGAAACCCGGCGCGAACAAAACCGTTCCTGTTCCCATTCAGCCCAATTCCGAACTTCGGATCTTTGAAAAGCAGCCAGCGGCCAGCCCGCTTGAGCGCGTCACCAGCAAGTCGAGTCCCAATGATCCAATGCGGCTTATTCCGTTTCGATGAACCAAGCCCAACGAGGCTCTTGAACAAATCCGGTAGAACCTTGAAGCCCTGAAGCCTTCGAAGGAAGGCGCTGAATCTCACATCAAGCTCCCTTGCCTTGAACTGCTGACGGGATCTCCGACTCCTCGTGACTCAATGTCTGCCAATCCGGATCCCGGATCACATCGACTTCGGTCTGAATCCCTTTGGCATGGGCCTCCAGATGGCATTGGACACCCTTCCTCCTTAGACGGGTGACCTCAAGTGCTGCACGTTCATGCTCCGCAATCTCGATCGGAGATGGATCGAACTTTTCAGGCATACCTCATTGTTCGCACAGCCCAGAACAAACTACAAGCTGTCATTCCACCGACCTCCGGGAAAGGTGGCCAAATACTCGCCCTATCCTGATCATTCAGCTTGCTGAAGTCCGCTGTCCCTTTCGAACCTCTGAGCGATTCCAGGGCCGAGCAATCCTGCGCTCAGTCCCACAAATTCTCCTCATGTTCGTCGGGTTCCTCGGCAGATGACAGGCAACATCCACTGCCTTTGATCAGGAAGTAGGCACCCGCCGCCACGGCACCCAGCAGGAGCAAGCCCCCGACGGAAACGCTCGCTGGATGATTGCGCGCCGAACGGCCCAGATAGCGCACTCCCTCCGCGGCATAATCGCGGCCGCTCAGCAGTTGGCTGCGCCCAGTCCTGGCCAATTCTCTCGCGCCGTCAGGAAGGGTGTGGCGAGTCGCGTGGCCGACCAACAACTTCACATCATTCCGCAGACTGGCAAGGTCCTCTCCCACCCGGGAAATCAGTTGTGTGGCTCGTTTATCTTCAAAGGGATGTTTGCTCATGTTCTTTCAGGGGGTTTGGTTCCCCTAAGAAATACCCTCTCTCCCTAACATTGCAAGAAACTCCCCGGAGGCTTTGAAAAAATCGCTATCCGAGCTATTCCCGACGCTCCGCCCTCGCCTTCACAGCGAAACTTCCGTCCGGCATGAAGTCCGCCTCACCACTCAGCGAGTAGCCTTTGCCGTCGCTGTCGATCATCTCCACCTTGAAAGGCTGATTCGGCAAGGAAACCACCGTGGGTGAGGCGCTCATCTCCACTCCCTCCGCTTCGCTCGCCGACTTGAAGGTATTGAAGACATCATCACCACTCCAAGCTTCAGCATGCTGCAAGGTATTCCGTGCATTGGTTGCCAAAGTCCCCAGACCACTCTCCTCGACAAAAGCGTCATCAACAACCATCGAGCGAGCCTCAATGAGAATCTGATCGGTTCCGGGTGAGCGCCCCGTCTGGTCGATGCCCTTCGGAGTGATGAAGGTCAGCTCATACCTGCCATCAGCAAGCTGGTAGCCACCCGTCACCAAACTCTCTCCCTGCGCGACCACGGCGTTGACCGCCGCGCTCAGGACGTCATTTTCATTCAATGGCCTCGCCAGCATCGCCAACTCGGTCTGGGTTCGCTCGAGTTCGTCGCGCAGTTCCGCCACTTCACTGCGCTTTGAGACCTTTCGACGAAGGGGAATCGCTTGCTCGTCGATTCGACGCGCCATCGGCGAGTTTGACTCCTCTTGGGCACTTGCTCCGGACTCGGTCTGACGGCCCGCCCGATCGCCCAAGTCCTTCAAAAGGAATAGCAACGCACAAATGGTCAGCACTCCCGCCACCAACACGTAGACGTTTCTCGTCATCCACCCCCGGTCTATACAGGCCACCACCGACTCTCAACGTCAAAAGCCCGGACATCCTTCACGGAAGCGGGAAATCGCCGGACCTGAATCGCTCGTGTTGGCGCATCAGCGTCGACTCGCCCGGCTCATGGAGGAGCGCCTTGCCCGACCACTTGAGCGCCTTCTCACGATCGCTTCGACAAAACCAGATTTCCCCAAGGGTATCGAGATAGGCAGCTTGCTCGGGCATCGCCTCGAGGGCCGTTGTCACCAGGACCTCCGCTTCATCAAGACGCCGATTGGCACGGGCAGCGGTCCACGCGGCGGTATTGCGCGTGTTCTGACTTCCAGGGAAACGCTCGAGCACTTCCTGGTATGATTCCCACGTTTCCTCGAACCATTGATCGTGCTGTTCACGGAGTCCGGCCGCTCTCAAGGCGGGGAAAAAATAGTCCGCCATTGACCCATCGGTCACACCTCGCGCATGGCAGCGTTCCAGCATCGCGATGGCCTTGTCACGATCTTCATCGATGATCGAAAGAGCCCTCGCCATCTCGGTTTCGATCCGGGCCCTCAACAGCGTCCATGGCTGTTCAGACCGATCTCCCATCATCAGATGAAACAGCAACTGCACTTCTCCGAGTGAGGCCACCAACTTCCAATCCCCCCGCTCCTTGGCACCATCGAGGACGGGTTCCGCAGCATACATGAACTCCTGCGTGTCTCCGGTCGTTTCCGCTGCCGCACGTTGCCACCAAAGGTCCGCACGTTTGAAATCCCCGTAGGTCATGTAGGCGCGGGCGATGAAGCGCATCACCTGAACATCGCCCAACACCAAGCGGTCGATCATCTCTTCGCGCTCCCTTGCCTCCTCTTCCTTTCCAGCGTTCCTCAAGGCGCTTGCCAGATAGGCATGGCGGACGGGACTGGTGAGGGCATTGTCCGAAGCCAACCTTCGACGTTCGACCAGTTCGTCCCACCGGCCGGCTGCCGTCAAACAAGCCATTTCATATTCAGCGAATCGAAAATTTCGGCCGATCTCGCCGAGCTCACCGAAGTCCATGCCCTCGGCACGCATCAGATCTGCCATTTCCAAATAAGCTTCGACATTGGATCTCAAGGCACTGATCGCCAGCATCAATCCGATCTGTTCGCCCTGCTCTTTCGGCTCAGCCCCCATCACCTGTTCGCGACTCCACTTCCACCACTTCTCGAATGACTTCCCTTCATCCGGCGCAAGGCCCAGCAATTCGGCGGACATCTGCAACTTCGCCTTCCCGTCCAAGGTCGGATCCAAACGATCGATTGAGCTCCACAATGGTCCAACATGCACACCCTCGCCGAATAGATTGTCCCTCACGGTCGCCAACTTGGCCGGGTCCTCATCAGCAAAGGTGGCACTCGCCTCCAAGACCGGCCAGACGACTCGATTGAAGCTGAAGCTCGCAAAGAACTCGTCGGTTTTACTCAAGAAAATCTCGGGGTCCTCGCGCCCCAGCCTGACCAAGGGCTCGGTGAAAATTTCAGACGCCAAATCATGAAGTCCCCGCCGCTCAAGGAACCACCCCAACGTCGCAAGAGCATTCATCTCCTGCTCCGCATTTTCTGGATTCCGCAGCACGACTTCGAACTGCTTCGCTCCCCATTTCCTGAAGTCAGGGTCTTCAGGATCGAGACCCAAGGCCTCAAAAGCCTCGTTCACCCGCTCATTGTTTTCGTAGTGGAAGAATGCCAGCACCGGCACCATCTGCTCCATCAAATCCGTCGCCACATCGGACTCACCGAGCGCGTAGAGCACGCTGATGGACGCATAGCGTTCCTCGTCTTCGCCCTGCTCCGATTCTTTCTCAAGCGATGAAATCAGCTTTGGACTGGGTGGACGCCCCTCCCATAAATCCCCCACGGCATCCCGATAGCGATCCAGAGATTCCGGAGCGATCTGCTGCGGTGGCACCTGCACCATCTTCACCCACGGCAGGGGATCCCCGCCGAGAGCACGCAGTCGTGCAGCGATCACCGAAAGCCCCGCCGCCTCCGCCTCCTTCGCCGCCCCCCGGAGATCGCCCTTCACCGCCAGCAGCGCGTAGCGCCACAAATGACCCGCCTCACCTTTGAGCTTCGCCGCACGCTCAAGCTCGTTCTCAAGAGAACCCGCCACCCGATGAAAATCCGCAAGCGCCATCAACTGCGCCGGCTCCGGGCGTCCCATTTCCAGCAACTCTCGCGCACCTGAAAAATCGATCTCGTCGGACGCTAGTAGTTCGCGGGCAGCCTCAACCGCCACTCCTTCGATCTCCCCGGCAATCAATTCAAGTGTCTCGGGATCACGCTCCAACTCGTGGATGCGTAGTACCTGACGCCAAGCCCTTAGTCTCTTCAGGCCGCGAATGATATTCATCCGTCCTTCGGGCGAGGCCGTATCGTAGCGCACGACCAACTCCACCACTTCCGGCGGACTATCGGGAAGAATCCCCAATTGAACCTTCCGCAGCACGCCACGCGCACGAACCGCCACTTCCGGATCCCCGCTGACCACAGCCTGCTCCAGCAGATCCCTCGCCTTCTCTCCCAGCACCCATAATTCGTAAGTCGCCTCCTCGCGCACCGGATAGCTCTCATTTCCCAACTGCTCCACCAGCTCCGATGCCGCCAAGGGACGCGACTCCCGATCCTCAGCCGCCGCGGCATGGGAAATGGCGATCACCGCGACGAGGGCGGTTGGCAGACGAAATTTCATTGCTCCAAAGGTCTGAAGATCCACGGGAAAATCAACACGCATTCTCCGGCAAGGCCCAGATTCGCCCTCGACTCAGCTGAGAACCTCCTCGACCCACGCAGGCACCAGTTCGCTGGCGGGGCCCTTGCGGCTGTCGGTAAAAACCTCCGAAGCCGCACTCTCCTGAAGATTGAGCTCCAAGGTCCGCGCCCCTGCTGCCGCCGCCACCTCGACAAACCCCGCCGCCGGATAGACCCGCCCGGAAGTGCCAATCGAAACAAACAGATCCGCCCTCTGCAGCTCGCTCCCCACCTCTTCCAGGTGAAAAGGCATCTCACCAAACCAAACGACATGCGGCCGCAGGCAATCAATTCCCCCGCAGCTCCCGCAGATCGACGCCCGGGAAAGATCCTCGCAGCAGGTCGACACCGCCCGACACTGATTACAGCGACTCTTCAGCAACTCGCCGTGCATGTGCAGCACCTCAGGTGATCCACCCCGCTCGTGAAGATCATCGATATTCTGAGTTACCAGCGTCAACTTCCCCCGCAATTCCTTCGCCAGCCGCGCCAAGGCACGGTGCGCCGCATTCGGTTCCACTTCCAGCAAGCGCCGCCGACGTTGATTGTAAAACTCGTGCACCAACTGGGGATCGCGGAGAAAGCCTTCCGGTGTCGCCACGTCTTCCACCCGGTGACCCTCCCACAGCCCATCATCCCCGCGAAATACCGGAACGCCCGACTCAGCGGAAATGCCCGCTCCTGTTAGAATGACAAGATTCATTGATCGCTTCCGCCTCCCCGGACTTGATCGCCAAACAGCGCTTTGACCGCAGGCCGCTGCAACACCACCAATGTAAAAACGCCAAGCGCTGTCCCCAACGGCACCCACAAGCACTGCACGCACGACACCACAAAAACAAAGGTCCAATTTCTCCGGGCGGAGAGGGATCTTCCAGCAAGGAAAACCAAGATCGCCACGGCCCAGCCAACCAGGATGAACACCCCGGCAAAGACCACGAAGAACCAGCCCATCCATACCGGATCGATGGGCGGCGCCCCGGATCCGCTGCTCGGCGGCGGCATCGGCAGTTTGCCACTGACGATCGCCCAGCCGATCACCAGATGGATGATCGGCAGACAGGAGCTCACCGCCATCAACCCGGCCAGCACGTAGTGAAAAATGACCAACAATCTGATTTGTTCGGCATCCTTCACCTGCTGGTCGAACTGCGGCACCATCTCCGGCGGTTGGGGCAATCCTTCCACGCGCCCATCCAATCATCCCCCTTACCCGTCATCCAGCCTTGTCTCCGCCCCCCGAGCGCGTTAATTCTCCGCCCGTGACATCAAAGTGCCCGTAGCTCAGCTGGATAGAGCATCCGCCTTCTAAGCGGACGGTCGCTGGTTCGAATCCAGCCGGGCACGCTTCCGCGAAGCGGAAAGTGACTGAGTTCCAAGTGCCGTTCGCGGCGGCGAACGCAAAATGGGATGGCACGAGCGGAGCGAGGGCAATCCAGCCGGGCACGCTTTGGCACAAAGCATTGCCGCCAAAAAAAACGGTCCGGAGGACGCACGCTGGGATGGACGCGGGAGTCAATCCAGCCGGGCACGCTTTGGCACAAAGCATCGCCGCCAAAAAAAACGGTCCGGAGGGTGGACGTGGGAGCCAACCCTCTCGGACATACCACTTAAGTTTAGGGACTTGCAGGGATTTATGACCTGACAGATTTTTGAGGCACTGCCGCTTACTTTGCCCTTATCGCAAGAGAACCCACTTCGCGCCTATCGTCCCGCCTTCTCCCATGCTTCGGGCTGATCCTCGGCGGGGAGCGATGCCAGAGGGCGGGCTTGGCGCACGTTGGCGGGTAGATACTGGCAGGCATTGGTTGCCAAAGCGTCCGAAACCTCCGCAGATTTGATTTGCTTATTGATGTAGCTCTTCCTCATCGCAATCCGCTCTTGGCTGTAGTCCTCGAAGGTGGAGCGATGATGTCCCTACGTTCAGCTCTGCGGCTGCGGTTGCACGGTCTTTGGTGGAGAGCTTTGCTATCTCACCAATTGGTGGAATAGCGCTTCCGAATTCAGGATTACCCCGACGCATCGTGGCAACCTTGCTTGCCACCATCGCTCGTTGGCTTTCCGTTAGATGCCGGCGGTGCTGAGGCGAGATTTGTCCGCGACCCTTCAGATCATGGAACGTGCTCTTCCCGATTGGACGGTCGAAAAACCGAAGGAGCTTTTCGCGCGGCACCGCGAACTCCTGGACGCTCTCCGGGAGCACGCTCTTGTTGGAGGGCTTCGCCATGCTCAGAACATCGAGCATCTCGCACTCCATCACGCGCCAATACGTCAGCACCACGTTTCTCTAGAAACCTCCGACGGTTGCCAAAACGGTCGCCGATTTTGCACCGCTTTCCCGGATTTCACCGAAATTTGATGGATTCTGCCGGACAAGCTCAAAAAGCGAGGACCCTGTCCCGTTGAGTGTAGGGGCTTGAGCTCCAAAAAGAGTGGTCGGGGCGGCCAGATTCGAACTGACGACATCCTGCTCCCAAAGCAGGCACTCTACCAGGCTGAGTTACGCCCCGGACGGGCGGAACCTCCATGGACGGCGGACTTTTGGCAAGCCGGAAAGTTCAGGTTTTTGCGGTTTACGTTGCTCAGCTTGCAAGCGCCCCCCAACTCAGCCACTCTCCCGCCGTGTCTTATCTGGAAATTGACGATCTTCACACCCATTTCACCAAACGTTCGGCGAATCCATTCTCGTCCAAGATCGAGACCATCCGCGCGGTCGACGGGGTGACAATGCGCGTCGAAAAAGGAGAAATCCTCGGCTTGGTCGGTGAGTCTGGCTGCGGGAAGTCAACGCTTTCACGGACGGTCATGCAGCTCGTCCGCCCGACTTCCGGCTCGATCACCCTCGATGGCACGAACCTGACCAGTCTTCCCATTGGACAGATTCGCCGCCGCCGCCTCGACTTCCAAATGATCTTTCAGGACCCTTACGCGTCCTTGAATCCACGCATGACCGTCTTTGCCGCCCTCGCAGAGGCCATCAAACAGCGGCACCCGGGATCGAAAGGTGATGCGCTCGGGGTACGCGTTGCGGAACTCATGGAGACCGTGGGACTCGATCCACGCCTCCAGAGAAAATACCCCCACGAATTCTCTGGCGGTCAGAGACAGCGCATTGCCATCGCCCGTGCACTTGCGCCAGAGCCGAAATTGGTCATTGCCGATGAGCCCGTTTCGGCACTCGACGTTTCAATCCAGTCCCAGATCCTCAATCTACTGAAGAAGCTCCGGGCCGAACTCGATCTCACCATGATCTTCATCTCCCACGACCTGGGTGTCGTCCGCTATCTCGCGGACCGGATCGTGGTCATGTATCAGGGAAAGATCGTCGAAGAAGGCGAGGCGGAAGTGCTCTTTCAAAATCCCCGGAACGCGTATACCCAAAAGCTGCTCGCGGCGATTCCTAGTTTTGCGGCGGAACACTGATCAAGCAGATCAAATTCAACGCCGGACTCGCCAAGCATGAGAAGCATATCGGTCGAGCGCAATTTCCTTGATCAATCCTTTCTCCAAAGGAATCTCGAAGTCTTGCAGGTGATCGGCGAGACGTGCGCCGAAGTCCCTCGCTAGGATTTCATTTCCCTCCGTCGAGACCGACCCTTGGTGGAGCAAGCCTCTCAAAGAACGACGCTGGCCGGCACCGGCGATCTTGCGGCCCGTCCCATCCACGATGTCATACTCCACAGCCTTCTTGAAACACTCACCTCCCGCTGAGACCGAACGATCAAGCGCGCACCCGCATTCCCTTCCGCCAGTTCGCAGGGCCTCAGCGAGGGCCTCATGAATCACCCGATAGCTAGCCGCACCCTTCGCCTTTGCCAGAGGCTCACCACTTGGCAACACCAAGGTGTAGGTCCAGTCATTTCGGTGATCAACAATGCCGCCACCCGTCCATCGGCGCACTCTCTTCATCCCTGCAAGCGACTGGGCTGCCTCGGCATCAGGCACAAAATAACCATAGCTCCCCCAGTCCGGCTGCCATCGATAGACTCTCAGCACCGGCTGCTCCGCTGCTTTCAACAACCACTCGTCGATGGCCATGTTCGAAGGTCCATCGCGAGCCTCGTTGTCCATCCACAAGCTGAGCCGATCGATCACGCCCGACATTGTCTGTTGCTCCTGGAATTCTTCAATCCTTCGCTCTTGCATCCCTGATTCCCCCGCACAATGTCACACCATGTCGCTCGCACCGAAGCCGGATGCTGCCCTCCTCATCGTTGGGCATGGATCCACCGAAAACCCGGATTCCTCGACGCCCTATTTCGATCACGCCGACGAAATTCGCTCGCGAGGCCTTTTTGGCGAGGTTCACTGCTGCTTCTGGAAAGAGGAGCCTTCACTCCGTGAAGCGCGCTTTCTCATTGATGCCGACGAAGTCTATGTCGTTCCCGACTTCATCAGTGAAGGCTATTTCACCCAGGAAGTCATCCCACGCGAACTCGAACTCACCGCCGCCACGACCCGGGTCCACGGCAAAACCTGGCGCTACACCAAGCCCGTCGGAGTCCACGCTTCGATGACGGACATCATCGCCCAGCGTGCCCGCGATGTGGCTCCCGGAGTCGATCCCGCCGAAACCACTCTCTTCATCGTCGGCCATGGTACCGGCCTGAACCAGAACTCCACCAAAGCTGTCCGGGATCAGGCCGAGCTTATCAAGGCATCGGACGCAGGATACGCCGATGTGATGGACACTTATATGGAAGAGCAGCCCTTCATCGCCGACTGGGCCAAGCTCGCCGATACGCCGAATGTCGTCGTGGTTCCCTTTTTCATCGCCGACGGACTCCATTCCTATCAGGACATTCCAGTACTGCTGGGGATCGAAAAAGACGAGGGCGAAGCCGCCAGCCAGCGCGAAGTCTTCCGCCAGAATCCCTACCGGCTGCGCGACAAGACCCTCTACTATTCCTCGGCGATCGGAACCGGTCGTCTGATGGCCGATGTGATTCTCGATCTCGTCGAGGACTTCGACAAACATCAACTCACCGCCCTCCCATGATCGCCGAGCAGTTGGAAAAAGCAGTCAATGAAGGCATCCGCCAGATCGGACAGGTCGCCATCCTGACAGACGTGCTGGGCTCCCCTTTCGGGCTTTGTCATCTGGACGATCAGGACAGCATCGAATCATTGGAAATCCATCGGGGCCCGGCAACCGCCCGTGAAATTTCGACCTGGGCGGCCGACGGCCACTACCGCTTCACCAAAGGAGAGCTATCGCTCAAAGACGGCTGGCTCTTGCTCCTGTCCGACATTCATGAACTCAGACAAGCGCTTGATTTGCTTTATCCGGCATCCGTCGGCTTGTGGCTCGCAGAGCAGGCGGGCGAGCTCGATGTGGAGCATCTCCGTGACAAGCTCAATCGCCAGACCGGCATGTATAAGTTCGCGAAGAACATCAGTGATGCGGGGGCTCAGAAGCTTGTCCAGAAGGTCTGCGGCCCCAGCAACTGTTGCGTGAAGGACATCCGTTGGCAGATCGACGCCGAGACGCCCCTCGAAGAGAGCGAGGCCAGTCGCTACAATGGAATTGTTGGTGATACCGAGAAGGCGATTCCGCTGTTCTGTCGCGAAGCCTGCAATCACTTCGTCGCCGAGGCTCGAAAAGCTTCGAAAGCGGAGTTCGAAGCCGCCGCGAAGGATTGAGCTTCAAGACCGACTAGCAGTCTGTCGGACTTAGACCAGTGACGAATTGGATAGCGGCTGCTATGCTCGGGGCATGGCAGCCAAGTTCGTCAATATCGACCACGATTCGCCCATGTTGTTGCCTCCCGACCTTCGGGATTGGGTG
>NZ_JBATWY010000177.1:0-78866 GCF_049672945.1 Haloferula sp.
AGGTGGACTTCATTTCATCGGTATCCGGGGGAAGCTTCACCGCGGCCTACTATGGATTGTATGGTGAAAAGTTGTTCACTGATTTCGAAGATGAATTCCTGCGGGCGAACGTTCAGGGGAAGCTGACAAAGAGCCTGTTGAATCCCATTCACTGGTTCGGCTCCAAAGGGCGGACCCAGAGAGCGATCGAATACTACCAGAAATCCCTGTTTCACAACGCAACCTTTGCCGACATGCAGAAGCCGGATCTCCCGATGATTGTCATCAATAGCTCTGACCTGGCGGAAGGAGTACGCTTCTCGTTCATTCAGGAATATTTCAGTTTCCTCGGTTCCGATCTTTTGAGTTTCCCGGTCGCTCGGGCGGTTGCCGCATCCTCTGCCGTTCCGGTCGTATTGAATCCGGTAGTGATCGAGAATTATCCCAACCCCCCTGGTGGTGACTTTCGTTGGCCCGCCAATACCGCAGCAAAGATGAGGAAGGATTCCAATTTCCGCCTGCTCTACAACGGCTTGCAGTCCTACAACGATAAGGAGACCCGTAAGTACATCCATTTCGTGGATGGAGGAATCACCGACAACACAGGCCTACGTGCCATTAGCGACATCGTGGCTATTTCCGGTGGCCCGGCCGCCCTGCAGAACAAGACCCGAATCAGGACCCCGAGACATGTCGTCTTCCTTGCAGTCAATGCATCTACTGAAAAAGCGAGCGAGCTGGACGAATCCAACAAGGAACCGTCCGTCCTCACCGCAATGAACGCAGCGACGAATGTCCAATTGCGCCGCTACAACACGGACAGCATCGAAATGGCCAGGAACGAGCTCTATAGCTGGGCTGCAACGATGTCGAAATCGGGCCGCAGGGTCACGCCCCACTTCATCGAAATTGACTTCGAAGACGTCCAGCAAGCCCAGATGAGGTTGTTTCTGAACAAGATTCCGACCTCCTTCAGTCTCACCAACGAACAAGTGGATGCCCTGATCAAAAATGGTCGTGGTATTCTTCGGGAGAACTCCGATTACAAGAAGTTCCTGAACGAGATGCGCTGAACCAAAGCAAGTCAATAACCCATCATTTCAACACATAATCCATGAATAAACCAGTACCTGCATCCCTGCTACGCCTGCTTGCCCTTGGTTGCACCTCCTTGGGCACCGCCATCGCAGGATCCGAGCCCAGCGATATCACAGCCCCACCCACCTTGACTCCCCCATCGTCGGAGTGCGATTGGGAATTCCGAATCGAGCCCTATCTCTGGGTCCCCGGGGTTGATGGCACCCTTGGCATTCGCGGTCGAACCACCGAAATTGACTTCGATGTCAGCGATCTCCTCAGTAGCAGTGGCAATAATAACGAAACATACGATATCGAGATGCTGTTCGCCATGCAACTCGAAGCCCGCAAGGACCGTTGGGGCATTCTGGCAGACGCCGTCTACGTCGATTTGGATATCACCGGCAGTCGCCCAACTCCACGACACCTCTCTGCCAACCTCGATTATACGGAGCTACTCGGCAACCTGCTCGTCACCTACCGGATTACGGACGAGCCCAACAGCTTCCTCGATCTCTACGTGGGAGCCCGGGTGAACTCTCTGTCCTTCGACCTGAGGGCGCAGGCCGATCTCATCAATTTCCCCCTCGAGCCGGCGATCTATGACTCCCAAACCGAGACATGGGTGGATCCTGTCATCGGCTTCCGTGGTCAGTGGAATTTCACCGAAAAGTGGTTCCTCGCTGGCAAAGCGGACATCGGTGGATTTGGCGTGAGCTCGGAGTTGCTCTGGTCGGCCCAAGCGACTGTTGGCTACCAATTCACCGACAGGTTCAGCACCGAAATCGGCTACAGCTACTACGATACCGACTATGAAGACGGTGGTTTCGTTTATGATATCGCCATGGGCGGCGTGTTCCTTGGTTTCAACTTCGATTTGTGAATCACTGGCATTAAGAAATGGCCGAAACCGTGGGGAGTGACTGACCCGCTCCGGCCAACTTGAAATCTTGATGATGGTTCAACCGGAGCTCTCGGCGACCTGGCACCTCTCCCGGGGGTCAGGCACGAGAGCTCCAAGACCCTGAAGCAAACTCATGAGGTCACTTGTAAGAACGCGCCTGGTGAAACCGGCAATCCGACCTGCCGTTGCGGGTGTCCTCGCCGCCCAGACTCCGAGCACCACTTTGATCGCACGCGAGGAACCGATCGAGTGGTTCCGCCATACGATGGAAAACGCGTGGCTCACCCCCTTCGATCCCACTCTGATTGATCGTTGGGTTTCAGCAGAGCTCAGTTATGAAGAGGATCGTGGCGGAGCTTCAACCATTGAATTCAAGTCGTCATTTCGTGATGCCTTCCATCTGCACAATGGGATTGGACTCGGATACCAACTCCAAGTGCCATTGAAGCAGAATGACGATGGCAACAGCCATGTCAGTGGCCTTGGTGACTTCGAAGCCCGGGTTGGGTTGGTGGGCCGATTCTTACCGACCTTGCGCTGGGGAGCGGGTGTCAATGCGAAGTTCGACAGCGCGTCAGATCCAGCATTGGGTGATCAGGCCTTCCAATTGAAATCGATCTTCATCCTCCGCTGGGACACCACGGACCGGATCACTCTCGGCATCGATGCCGAGTACACCTTCACCCCGAGCGACGCAGGCATCTACGACGTTCGCACTCTCGAGCTCAAGTTCCCATTCGCCGTCAGACTCTCGGGTCAATGGGCGGCTGGTATCACCTACAAGCCTGAGTGGAATTTCCTTACCGACGATCTTGAGCATACGATGGATCTCGGCTCCAGTTATACCTTTGGCCACGATCGCCACTACGTGCTTTCCTTCGGGCTTGAGCTTCCCCTCTCCGAGCAAGACCTCGAATGGAAGGTTTCCTCAGGATTCACCTGGCACTTTTAATGTTCCCCCTTCGCATGAAAAAGACCACTCGTTCCGCCCTGATCATCGTCCGCCGAATTCTTGGCTATGGCCTTCTCGTGACCTTCGTGTCACTGATTTCCATCGCCGTCTATGTGCTTCAAAGCCGCCCGAATCTCAGTCTCTGGCAGGAGGTCGATCTGGATGAGGAATTCGAGGAAAACTCAGGAGTCACCGACTTCGCCGGGTATCTCGAACTCGAGGACCGCCTCTTCGATCAGCTAGAGCGGGAAGTCTATCAGAAGACGCCACCCGGTGATGCCCACAGCGTCAACCGCTATCAAAAGGGAAGCCTCACCGATCCGACGAGCATGCCAACCAACTGGAACCGCACCTTCCAGCTTGAACAGAAAGATCCGAAAGCCGGAGTGCTGCTCCTCCATGGCCTGACAGACTCGCCCTACAGCATGAGAAGCCTCGCTGAAGAGTTTCACAATGCGGGTGCATCCGTCATCGGTCTCCGAATCCCCGGCCACGGCACCGCGCCGAGTGGCTTGGTCGAGATGACTTGGCAAGACATGGCCGCAGCTGTTCGATTGGCCGCCGTGCATCTGAAGAAGAGTATCGGTGACAAGCCGTTCTATGTCGTCGGCTATTCGAACGGCGGCGCACTGACCGTCGTCTATACCCTCGAAAGCCTTGAGGATGAATCGCTCCCCCGACCCGATGGGCTGGTCCTCCTTTCGCCGGAAATCGGGATCACCAAGGTCGCGGCGCTCGCCGTATGGCAAGGACGCCTCGGTCACTGGCTCGGCCTCGAAAAACTCGCATGGACGTCCATTCTCTACGAATACAATCCCTACAAATACAACTCCTTTGCCGTCAATGCGGGGAACCTCGCCTATCGCATCACACTTGAAATTGACCGTCGCCTCGAACGCATGTCGAAAGCAGGAGAACTCGATGACTTCCCCAGGATGCTCGCCTTCCAGTCCGTCGTCGATGCCACCGTCTCCGCCCCCGCAGTCGTGTCCCGGCTCTTTGATCGTCTTCCCGAGAATGACCACGAACTGGTTCTCTTCGACATCAATCACCGGGAAATCATCGACCACCTGCTTGCAAAAGACCCTTCCGAGGACCTTGGAAAAATCCTATCCGATTCAAATCGAAAATTCACGCTGAGCATCGTCAGCAATTCAGGCGAAGAAGGAGAAGCCACCGAAGCCGTCACCATCAGACGGCGGGCCGCAGGACAATCAACGGTCAGTATCGAGAACACCGACATGACCTGGCCGAAGGAAATCTATTCGCTCGCCCACATTGCCCTTCCTTTCCCCGGAGATGACCCCTTCTACGGCAGTGGCGATGGCGGAAAAATTCCGACACTCGGCAATCGGGCTCTGCGTGGCGAACGCGGCACCCTTCTGATCACGCCTGCCGACATGCTCCGGCAGAAATGGAACCCCTTTCATCCATGGCTCGTGAAAAGAGCCCTCGAACTCACCAAGCTCAGTGCTCCCGCACCTGCCGGTCTCTCGAACTAGTGAAGCAGGTCTCCGACTTGGGAAGCGGAGGCGGGACAAGATTCTTGATTTGAAATCTCCAAAGGAATCCCCTTTGGCTTGTTGATCGCTTTTCCCCCGCTCTCGGCCGCTATCCTGCTCATACACCCTCCTACTGATGACAAAATCGATATTTCAACTTCCGGAAATCGGACCAAAAATCTGCGTTCTTGGATGCGCGATTCTGGGAGCGGTTTCGTCGATCAAGGCACAGGACACACCGACGGAGTCGCCTGGCCCTCCCGAGCAAGCGAGCTCAGCTGCTGAACCCGCAGCAGCGATCCCTTCAGCCGAAAGTGCCCGGGAGGCCGAGGCAAACGGGAGCCCTGGGATTTACAACAAGGACTGGGTCGAAGCCCGACTGAAGGCTGCCAAGGAAGCCGCCAATGCCGATGATCCCGCCTCGGAGGCCCTCGTGGATCGTTACCAGGAAGCACTGGATATCATCGAAAGCACCGAGACACAGCGGGCACTCTTGGAAACGTATCAAGACGCCATTCGCTCCGCGCCCGAGGCCACGAATAAAATCCGGGCGACTCTTGAAGCCACCCCGGAGCTGGACTCGAAAGCCGATCCGAATGGCCCTCCACCCGCTGGTCTTGCCAGCGATGCCGACATCGATGAGATCAACAGCCGACTGACCGCCGCGCGCGGGGCCGCGCTGGAGGCTAAAAGCAAACTTGAAGATCTCGAAGACAGGATCGCAACGCAGCTGACGAGGCCCGCTGCGATTCGTGATCGAATCATCGCGATCCAACAGGGGACCTCGGCAGCTGAAGCAGAAGCGGCCGAACTGAGAGGAAAACGAAGCGCGACGGAAATCGAGCAGGCGTCCCTGGCAAAAGCACTCCTGCAGATCGAAGCTTTTGAGACCGAATTGGCAGCCCTCGAGCAGGAGCAACTCAGCTACGATGAGCGCACGGCCCTCGCCCAGGCAGAACGTGACCTTGCCAGCCGCCTCGCGGCGAATGCCGCGGCGGAGACTCTGGCCATCCAGCAGTTCGCCGACAAACGGCTCGCCGATTCGGTAAACGATGCGGCCATGCTCGCCGAGCAGGCCCGCACCGACGCCGAAGACCAACCTCAAATCGTCCGTGACGTGGCAGAGGAAATCTCGGAATTGGCGAAAAAGTTCGAAGCAATCGGCCTGAGAATTGCGACGGCTTCAAAGAGGGCGGACTTTGTTGAAACCCGGCTGGCCGACTTGCAGCAGCAACACGATGAACTTAAAACAGAGATTGGGATTGGAGGCGTGGGCGGGGCTCAGGGCGAGCTTCTCATTGATCAGCGGCGACTCATGCCGGATCTGCGCACCATTCGTTCCGACTTGAAACGATCACGGGCGGCGGTCGCAGAAACACGGCTGAATCTCTATCAGAATCAAAAGGACCTGCGTCCCTTACCTGAAACAGTCGCCGCCAATTTGCTCGAGGAATCAGAGACCTTGTTGATCGGCGAGACACGCGAACGGGTGCTCTCGGAACTCATCGCCCTCATCGAAAAGCGCAATGAACTTCTCCAAGAGCTCAACGGGCAGTATCGCCGGCTTCTCACCGAAGAGGGGGACTATGATCTGGCTCTGAGGCAACTGGCGGAGCTGACGGTCGAAGCCGAGGCCTTTCTCAATGAAAAACTTCTCTGGGTGCGTAGTTCAGAGCCCATCAGCCTGGCCACATTCACGGAGCTTCCCAGTGGGCTTGCATGGCTTTTCGGAGCCAATCATTACGAGGAACTCAAGACCGCATTGATCGGACTTGGAGATCATTCCCCCGTCCTCATCACCCTGGCGGCATTACTCTTTCTGTTCCTGATCCTGACACGCTCGCGCTGCAAAAAGAAGATCACAGATCTGGGACACAAGGTCCGAAAAATTTCGACGGATCGATATCGATACACCTTGCAGGCCTTCCTGCTCACCCTGGTTCTGGTGGTGCCCTATGCGATCATACCGACCTTTATAGGTTGGAGATTGCTGCAGACACCTGATGCCTCCGACTGGTTGCAAGGGCTGGCAGAGGGGCTTTTCTTCTCGGGTTATCTTCTCGCAGTAGTCCTCTTTACCCGCGCCTTCTGCCGCAAAGGAGGAGTCGCCGAGCAGCACTTCCGCTGGAATAGCCAGGCTTTGTCGAGCCTGCGGGAAAATGTGACCTGGATTTCATTCCTGTATATCCCGGCAAGTATCGTCGCCGCCATCTGCCTCAACGAGAAGAGTGCCGCTCACCTCGCAAGCATCGGGCGCCTCACCTTCATCGCCGTGATGCTGTGGGTCGCATTCTTTCTCCGCCGGATGCTCGACAAGGAAAGAGGGGTCATCTGCCTTGTCGTCCAGGATCATCCGGAAGGATTCATCGCCCGGCTGCACAAGTTCTGGACCTTCCTCTTTGTCTCCTTTCCGCTCATCTTGATGGTTCTGGCAATGGCAGGATACATCCTCACAGGCCTGACCTTGATGAGACAGTTCCGGCTCACGATTGAAATTATTGGCATCGGTGCGGTGGCTTACGCATTGATCATGCGCTGGTTCAGCATGCGGGAGCGACGGCTGGTTCTCGAGCAGCGGATTCGCGAGCGACAGGAACGCGTGGAGGCCGAATCCAAGGATTCCAAGGGAGTTACCTCCGAATCAACGGACGAGAGCGGCTTGCAGGAATTCGATGAGGACGCCATCGATTTTGAAGAGGTCGGAGAGCAAACACGCCGCTTGATCAGCTTCGTGGTGGGTGCGGTGGTGGCCATCGCCATCTGGTTCGGCTGGGCGGATATCTTGCCGGCCCTGCAGGGCCTGAACGACATCAAGCTCGTGGGAGGCATCAGTCTCGGAGCGCTGATTCCTGCCGTCTTCATTTTGATCGTGACGAGTATCGGGGCGAAAAATCTTCCAGGCCTTTTGGAGATCGGACTCTTGAGTCATCTCCCACTCGATGCGGGGCTTCGCTACACCATCATCTCCCTCTGCCAGTACTTGGTCGTCGCCCTCGGGCTATCCCTCATGATCAGCGTACTCGGAGTCGACTGGTCGAGTTTCGGCTGGATCGTCGCCGCGCTCAGCGTCGGACTCGGCTTCGGCCTCCAGGAAATCGTGGCCAACTTCGTCTGCGGCATCATCCTCCTCTTCGAGCGCCCGATCCGGGTGGGCGATGTCGTGACCGTATCGGGGACGACCGGTGTGGTCTCAAGAATCCGGATTCGTGCCACCACCATCATCGATCGGGACCAGAAGGAGTTCATCGTTCCTAACAAGGAGTTCATCACCGGGAGCCTCTTGAACTGGACGCTCTCGACGACACTCAACCGCCTCGTAATTGTGGTGGGTGTGGCCTACGGATCGGATACCCGCCGAGTCAGGGATCTCCTCCTTGAGATATGCAATGCCCAACCCCACGTCATGAAGGACCCGGCCACCAGCGTGATCTTTGATGCCTTCGGCGACAGTACCCTGAACTTCACCATCCGAACCTATCTCGCATCCATGGAGAATCGACTCGGAGTCACCAACGAACTGCACCACCAGATTCACGAACGTTTTGCCGCTGAAGGCATCGAAATCGCCTTTCCCCAGATGGACCTCCACCTTCGCAGCGTCGATCCCGGAGTATCTCTCGGCGGCGGACCAGCTCCCGAGCCAGGTAAAGCCTGAACCCATCAGTCGTCAGAGACCAAGCATCACATCGTCTAACAAAACTGCCTTTCCTCTACTGGTCGAACTCGTTCAACCAGGAATCGAGATGATCAAAACACTCACTGCCCCCATTCTTACTTTATTCCTTGGCTCTGCCCTCTCCGCGACGGCAGAAGAGTCGCCATGGGAGCTCACCGGTGCAGCCGGTCTAACGTTCTCCGACGGGAATTCCGATTCATTGGCCTACTCACTACAGTTTCTCGGCTCTTACCTGAAGGATGGGAATGAAGCCTACTTCGGTTTGGACTACTTCAAGGCCGAGGACAACGGAATTGAGAACACCGACAACTTGAAATTCTTCGGTCAATTCAACAATGATTTCAGTGATCGTTGGTATACCGGAGCCCACGGCACCTACTATCAGGACCAGATCGCCGACATCGCCTACCGCATCGACACCGGCGTGCTTCTCGGCTTTCGCGCGATCAATCGTGAGCACACCAAACTCAGCTTCGAGATCGGCCCCGGATATGCGTGGGAAGAACAGGGCAGCATTCTCAGCGAATTCGTGACCGTGCGTCTCGCCCAACGTTTCGAGCACAAGTTCTCCAACACTTCGAAGGTGTGGCAATCACTCCTCTGGACCCCACGCGCGGACGACCCCGCCGACGCCCTTGTTGAATTCGAGGCCGGGTTGGAAACAAGGATCACCCGCCAGTGGTCCCTTCGAACCTTTCTCCGCTATCGTTTCGATGACACCCCGGCACCAGGCAAAAGCCGCGATGACACCGCCTTGATGCTCGGCCTTGCCTATGATCTCAACGGTTTGGCCGACCCTGATGAGAACGCTTCCAAGCGCCGCAGTCTGATGCCGGATGAAGAGCCCGAGGATGAAAAAAAGGACGGTTGGAGTTCCATCGCGGCACTCGGCTACTCGCTCAATCAAGGAAACGGCGACCGCTACGGAATCAACCTCGCCTGGAACAGCATCTACCGCGATGGCGACGATGAACTGATCTTCGACCTGGCCTACAACTACTCCCAGGACAGTGGTGCCACCTCCGCGGACCGCGTCGCCTCGAGGCTTCAATACAACAAATTTTTCGATGGTCCTTTCTACCTAGGCCCCTCGATCGCCTACCTGCGGGATCAACCGGCGGCGATCGACTTCCGCGTCGCTCCAGCGGTGATTGCCGGTTACTCCTTGATCAAATCGGACGATACCACCCTCGCCTTCGAAGCCGGCCCCTCCTATACCTTCGAAAATTCGGGAGGCATCAACTCGAGCTTTATCTCAATGATCGCGGCCGAGCGTTTCAGCCACAAGTTCAACGAGCGCTTCAGCTTCAATCAGTCGCTGGTCTACACTTCCGAGCTCGCGGATTTTCAGAATTTCACCCTGGTCGGCTCCGCTGAACTCGACACCAAACTCACCGGCCGCCTGATCTGGCGCCTCGGACTGAGTTACCTCTACGAAAACCTTCCCGCCCCCGGCCGTCAGCACCACGACACCTTGGTGAGCAGCGCAATCGCGGTTAGATTCTAGGCGAGCTGAAAGCCATCCAAGAACCGACACCAACGTTCGTTGTTCCGTCTTCAGGCCAATGCCTTCAAAGATCAAATTTTGCGCGTCCTGAAAGGACGCCTCATGCGTGATGCGCTTGTCCTGATCGATTCTCCTCCATTCACCTCCGAAGGGCGGATACGAAGTTCCCCGGCCATCGGCTCGACAAGGCGGTGACCGTCTTCGACCGAGCCCCTTCCCGTCTCCCTAATGGTAATGCCACGCAATTACAAAGCCGCGAATTCCCGCGCTCCAGTTGGTGTTGAAATGATCACTAGTTTCTTGCACCCGTCTGGCTGAGAAGTTCTTATCATCTCGCAACCAATCCAACCTGAACCAATGAAATCCATCCAGACCGCCCTTAAGATGTTCGCCGCGATTGCGATCGCCACCTTCATGACCAACTGCGGATCCACCAGCGCCCCGACGACCGGCAGCATGGCCCTTGATGCCGGCTTCAAAAGCATCACCGCCACCACACCCGCCCAAAAAGCCGAGCTCGCCAAATTGCCAGCCGGTCAGGTGAGCTCCGTGACCCACAAGGGCAAACAGTACTACGTCGTCCCGAACGCCGATAAAACTCAAGCCTACATCGGCGGCCCTGCGCAATATCAGCGCTACAAGGATCTGCAGGCCGATGCTCAGGTCAACGCCGCCAACATGGAGGCCATCGGGCAATATGGCACGGGCTATGACACCATGGGTGCCGGTTCCGCCGCCGCCTGGGATGCTTGGGGTGCCACCGTCAACTAATGGGCCACCGGACAAGGTGACGACTTGAAGGTCCTGATCCGACTCTCAACCACACGGGCCACCTCTCACGAGGTGGCCTGTTTTCGTTGATGATCCTTGCCACCACCACATCACCTCCACGTTTATCTGTGGCTCGCCACAATTATACCAAAGATCCGGCAATCCACTTTAAAAACCCAGCGTTGCTCATCCGAATGAAAAGCGAATAATTCAACCGTCATGCTTCATTCCAAAAAGAACGACGACCCATCGTCCCAAAGCAATTTCCTCCCACTATACGGCAGAAACGCCATGGAGAAATCCGTCCCCAAATTCGAGTTGCCTGAGGACAGCATGGATGCGGACACTGCTTATGGCTTGATCCACGATGAGCTGATGCTCGACGGCAATGCCCGACTCAATCTCGCCACCTTTGTCACCACCTGGATGGAGCCTCAGGCCGAGAAGTTGATGACCGAGACCTTCGATAAGAACCTTATCGACAAGGACGAATACCCTTTCACTGCCGCGCTCGAGGAACGCTGCGTCAACATCGTCTCCCGGCTTTTCAACGCCCCGGACACCGGCGTCGGTGCCTCGGCGATCGGCTCCTCGGAGGCGGTCATGCTTGCAGGGATGGCGCTCAAGTGGCGGTGGAGAAAGAGGATGGAAGCCCTGGGCAAACCAGCCGACAAACCGAACATCGTCATGGGCAACAACGTCCAGGTGGTTTGGGAAAAGTTCGCCCGCTACTGGGAGGTCGAGCCGCGCTACATCGAGATGGAGCCCGGCCAGTATGAGATTTCTCCGGAGAAGGTGCTCGAGGTGATCGACGAGAACACCATCGCGGTCGTCCCGATCCTCGGCGTCACCTACACCGGTGCCTTCGAACCGGTCGAAGCCATCCACGAGGCCCTGGTCGAATACAACGCCCGCACCGGCAACGAGATCCCCATCCATGTCGATGCCGCCAGCGGAGGATTCGTCGCCCCCTTCCTCCATCCGGATCTCAAATGGGACTTCCGCCTGCCACTGGTCAAATCGATCAACGTCTCCGGCCACAAATACGGCCTCGTTTACCCCGGCGTCGGCTGGGTCGTCTGGCGTTCGCATGAAGAGTTGCCGGAAGAACTCATCTTCCACGTCAACTACCTCGGCGGCGACATGCCGACCTTCACCCTGAACTTCTCACGACCCGGCAACCAGATCGTCGGCCAGTACTACAACTTCCTCCGCCTCGGACGCGAAGGTTACACCAACATCATGTCGGCGATGCGGGATACGGCCGTCTATCTTTCCGGCGAAATTGAGAAGCTCGGACCCTTCGAACTGCTCAGCCGCGGCGACACCATCCCGGTCTTCGCTTTCTCCCTTAAAAAATCCGATCACTACACCGTCTTCGACCTCTCCGACAAATTGCGCGAGCACGGCTGGCAGGTTCCGGCCTACACCATGCCGCCGAAAGTGCAGGATCTCGCCGTGCTGCGGGTCTGTGTGAGGGAGGGTTTCAGCCGCGACCTTGCCGACATGTTGCTCGCCGATCTCAAGGCCGCCGTTGAACACTTTGATAAGATGAAGGGCTTCGAGTCACCTCATGCCCATCACAAGGGCAAGACCCACAAAAACTGCTGATCCATGGCTTCCCGGCCGGGCAAGGAAGTCCTCGAGTTCATCGAGGCACGCGGCCCGTGGCCCTTCGTCACCCGAAGGGTCTACAGAGACGCGCAGAACGTCGAGCGGATCTGGGAATCCCGCCGCCATCGCAAGGGACTGCACCAGCCCACGGCGGGTGGCGGCATCTCCCCGCCATCCGACCTCCGGAAGCTGAACAAGTGGATCGGTGGTATCTTCGCCATCGGTTCCAGCCTCTTCGCGCTTGGCTGCATCCTGCTGCTGGCCCCCGGTCTCGCGGCGTGGACAACGATCACCAACAACGGAATCAACCTGATCTTTTTCCTCGGCTCGATCCCCTTCACCACCGCCGCCTATCTCCAGCTCTATCAATCGGCCAACGCTCCGGGTCTCGACGGCACCGTCGCCCAACGCTCCTTCTTCGGCTGGCATCCACGCGACATCGGTTGGCTTGCAAGCGCGCTGCAGTTTGCCGGAACCCTGCTCTTCAACCTGAATACTTTCGATGCGATGAAGACATCGCTCTCGTGGTTCCAGCAGGACCTCCAGATCTGGGTTCCGGACTTCTTCGGATCCATCTTCTTTCTCGCCTCAGGCTACCTCTGTTTCATCGAAACCTGTCACGCTCACGGTGCCTGGAAACCTACCAGCCTCTCGTGGTGGATCACGGTGATCAACCTTCTTGGCTGCATCGGCTTCATGATTGCTGCCTTCTTCTGCTTCGTGCTCCCCGGACCCGCCCACCCTGAATGGATGACCATTTTCACCGCCTTCACTCTTCAAGGCGCGATCTGCTTCCTGATCGGATCCTTGCTGATGTTTCCCGAAGCCGCGGATTCAGAGTGATTCGAACCATACTCGAGGTCCCTGACGCGACTTTTCGCTGGAAAAGAGGGCCAATTCTCACCACCTAGCACTCATGTCTCAACACCCATCCAAACCCGGCGGCGTTTTCAACAAGAAGAACAAGTGGCTTCTTTGGGTCGGCGTCATTCTGATGATCCTCGCGATGGTCGCCTACGTCGCCACGCTGGACGAATCGGAGGTCCCTGGTCGTGGCGGAGAGCCCGTGCCTGAAGAAGCTCCCTGATTGTCTGCGATGCCATCGAAACAGGAGTCGAAACTCGGAACCTGGTCGACTCCATCCATCGCCTACCTTGGCGGAGTTATCATGGTGATCGCGATTTACATCCTCATCTCGATGGTCGTCGTTGGTCACTTGAGCTTCGCCGAGGTCGCCTTGCAGAGCGACAACGCCCTTTCCGCCACCGCACAACAGTTCATGGGCAGAGCTGGTTTCGTAACCATCTCTGGATCCTCGTCGGCATGATCGCCGGATCCTTCATCATCGAAATCCTCTATCGCAGACTCCAAGGGCGACATCTCCACCTGCTCGGCAGCGAACGAGAAAAAACCCAGCTTCCTGACAGCATGCCATGAACGATCTACCGCAAGCCATCGCCACCATGCTCCCCCTGATCAATCCCGGCATCTGCGCGGCGATGTTCATGCAGGCCACTTCCGGAAAGGCGCTCAAGGACAAACTCGCCGATGCGACGCGGGCCTCCCTTGCGATCCTCGTCATCCTATCGATCGCCGCTCTCATTGGCACACGTCTGCTTGATGCCTTTGGCATTTCGCTGGATGCCTTCATGGTCGCCGGCGGTGGCGTGCTCGCCTGGATGGGCTTTTCGATGCTGAGCAGCAAGCCGTCTTCAGGCAATTCAGGGTCCGCGAATTCCCTAACACCTCTGATCCTCTTCGCCGCAAGCCCCGGCACCATCACTGGCGTCATCACCCTCTCGGCTGCCCATACCCGTTTGGATTTTCCGCTGACGGCACTTATCGCCATCGCGGTCGCCACCACCGCCACCTGGTTGCTGATGCTACTCATCGCACGCTTCGGAAAAGCAAAGTCCGGAGGCGGTTTTCTGCGGGACACTCTCACTCGTTTCATGGGCCTGATCGTCCTCGCGATGGGCGTCCAGTTCGCGCTCACCGGACTTCATGCCTTTGGCAAGGAATCCCCTTCGGTTCCTGCGAACCCGTCAAGCTCACTTTCCCAGCCGCAGGGCGGTCCCGAAACCAAGCCATGAGGATAAGGAATCCTTCAGCGCACCCAATTTGAGATTGCAAGCTCCAGCCTTTGAAAACGAAAGTTCACACAATTCCCAATTTCCCATGTCAAATCATCAAGACCAACAAGCCCCTGATATCATCATGTTCGTGCGTCATGGCGAAAAACCCGGAGAGGGCACCAAACCCCATGGCGTTAACCATCACGGGGAACACGACGGCCATTCGCTATCCGTGCAGGGCTGGACGAGAGCCGGTGCCCTTGCTGGCCTGTTTGCCCACGCGCCCTCCAAGGCCCATCCCCATGTGGTGCGCCCGGGCCGCATCCTTGCCACCAAACCCACGAAGGATGCCAAGAGCAAGCGGGAGATCCACACCGCAGCCCCGACGGCCCAACGTTTGAAACTCGAGATCGAGGACTCGCACACCCACGGACATGAGAAGGAATTGCCCCAGGTGGTGCTCGCTCAACCAGAGCCCGTATTGATCGTCTGGCATCACGGAACGATGGCGAAAATCGTGCGCCACTTCCCCTTGGTCAATCATGACGACGTCCCCCACCGCTGGCCGGACGAGCGTTTCGACCTGATCTGGATTCTGGTGCGGGAGCCCGGTGAAGAGCTCAGCTACCGCTTTATCTCCGTCCCTCAGATGCTGTTGGCTGACGATTCGGAATCCGCCTGAATGATACGCCCGAAGGCCCGTGCGAATCAGGCCTCACCAGGAGCTTCGTCGGCAGGAGGAAGCTTCTCTTTTTTGCCCTTCTTCTCCTTCTCCGGTGTCACCGGGCAACGAGCGATGTAGTCGATCTGCATCTGCTTGAGCTTCATCACACCGCGGAACATGGCGACCGCCATGCCAAGCACCAGCAGTCCGACGAATATCTTCTCCGCATGGAAATTATTCAAGCGGTTGGCCACATAGCTGACGATGATCAGCACGAGGACAGCCAGGTTGATGATCCAATTTGCGGTTTTCGAAACGACATAGGAAAGTGTTCCGAATCCCGCAAGTTGGTAGAGCATGAATGGCAAGACCGCGACGGCGGGGAGCAATTCGGAAACCCCAAGGCTGATATCTTCCGCACCAGGAGCCCTAACATGTAGGAGCTCACTGTTGGCAAGCTGATGAAACAAGGGTGGAACCGCACACAAGAACGGCACCACACAAAGAAGCTCCATCACCAGTGACGCACTCCAGACGCCAATCCTGGAGGGATGATCCATCCCCCCGCCAACCGCCTGACTTCCCACAAACAATCCCGCGACCACTGCCGCCGCACTGGAGAGCATCAGCAGTTCAACGGTAATCCCAAAACCGGTCGGCTCACCTGCCTTCAACATCAGCAGGGCAAGGAAGCCGGGGGTGTAGAACATCACCCTCACCAACTTCGCCCACACGCGGACATCACGATCAGGCGGCAGGACGGGAAGCGGTTTTCCATCGATTCCCATGGCCGCTCTTTCTTTGGATTCTTTTGACATGGCGTATTCGGTAGCAGCCGAGGATTACCTGCTCATTAAAAGAGTCAAGATCGTCGTTAGAGCCAGTGTGTCAAAACGATCGAACTTGCCGCTTCTCGAAACCGCCCGAACCCGATCCCGGCCTCAAGATGACCACCCGAAGGGATCCCACTTGCTCGATCCGCCTCCGGCATTTAGACATCTTGATCAACAGGAACATGAAACTTTACTTCTTGAGGCATGCCGATGCCGCCACCCAGGCTGCGAATGATGATGACCGTGCCATCTCCAAGAAAGGCATCAAACAATGCAAACGGGTCGCCAAGTTCTGTCGCTCTCAGGGAATAGAACCCGAAGTCATTCTCGTAAGCCCGCTGCTTCGGGCCCAGCAGACCGCAAAGCCCGTCGCCGCCGCCTTGAAAGTCCCGCTCGAGACCGTCCCCTGGCTCGTCTATGAGACCGAGACCGAGGAGGTGCTGAAGCAACTCGCCGCACGAAGCGACAACTCCTCGGTCATGATTGTCGGCCATCAGCCAGATTTCGGACTTCTGGCCGAGGCCCTGCTTGGATCAGAAGAAGGAACGATCCGGGTTCGTAAAGGTTCGCTAATCCTGCTCAATGTCTCTGAATTCCGCCGCGGTGGAGCCCTCCTGGAGTGGTCCATCCCCGCTCAGTTGATCTAGCCGATCACTCTGATTGCCGCCTCATTTCCCATCTCTCCTGCAGGGAGCCCATCCATGACCTCGAAAATCCACCAGCGAAACCGATCGTATTGGGAGAAAAACGGGTTTCGAAATCTGCTGTTTTGCCTGTTCCTGTATCTGGTCGTCGGACCCTTCTTCGATCAGGCGCCCTACGCCGACTTCATCGTTTCCAGTGCGCTTTCGCTCACCCTCATTTCAGCCATTGGAGCGATGGCGGAATCCAGAAAGAGAATCGAGTTTGCCTCGATCGTTCTCGGGATTGCCTTGATTCTTTTGTGGCTGAAGACCTTGGGAATCATCTCCGATAAGGGAAACTTCGCCTCCGTGGCGATCGCAGGATTCCTGTTAATCCTGATCTTCTCGTTCGGACACCGGCTGCTCAAGGTCAGAAAGGTCACCGGGAATGTCATCTGCTCCGCCTTGTGCCTCTACATTCTTGTCGGCCTGCTGTGGGGATCGCTCTATGCCATCATCGATTCATTGATACCCGGCTCCTTCGCGGGAGTGCTCATCAATGAGTCGAACACCTTCCATCAAAATTCCCGATATTTCCAATACTTCAGCTTCATGACGCTCTCGACCGTCGGCTACGGGGACATCACTCCGCGATCCATGGGTGCGACCGTACTTTGTCAAACCGAAGCGATCCTCGGCCAAATCATCATCGTGGTGCTCGTGGCCCGTCTGGTGGGCATTCAGGTGGCCCAGCAGGTCGCGGGTAAAGAAGACGACTCGAACAGTCATTGAATCCATTCTCAGCCCTATTCCAGAAGGTAGGTTCATGGCTTGAAGAAGCTCTGAAGACGCGTTTTCCCTAAGCTCGCATGATGAATGCGGAAATCCCCCAAGGCGGGAATCCAGCCGATTTCGGTATCGACTTCCGAATGCTTTCGAGCGATTAATTTCCAGCTTCGAGCACAACTCACCCATCATCCCATGAACCCCATCCGCAGCCTGATCCTGGTCTCCGTTCTCCCTCTACTCTGCTCCTCTCCAAGTCTGTTGGCGCAGGACGCAACCACTCCTGAAGCATCCCAGCCAGCGCTCGATCCCGCGACGGTTTCCTGGCCGCGCACCTTCACTGTTGGAGCCGAGGAATTCGCCGTCTTCCAACCTCAGATCAGCACCTGGACCGGCAATCAAATCTCCGGCCGCTTCGCCGTCGGTGTCCGCGCCACCGGCAGCAAGGAAGAATCCTACGGCACGGTCGCCTACTCCGCCCGCACCGAAATCGACAAGCCCAACCGGCTCGTCACGATGGAGGACTTCATGCTCAGCGACGCGAACTTCCCGACCCAGCCGGACAAGAACAGCGACTACTTGAAAATCCTGGGTGCCCACCTGCCACAGGCGGCGAAAACCATTCCGCTCGATCACCTCGAATCCGTCTTCGTCGTTTCCGGCGAGGTCAAGAAGCAGGTGGCTGTCGACGTGAAGAACACTCCCCCGCGGATGATCTACACCACCCAGCCATCCGTCCTTGTCCTGATCGATGGACCACCGGTGCTCAAGCCACTCGACAAGGTCTATCAGCGTGTCATCAACACCCCGGCTTTGTTGCTGCTGAACACCATCAACTCCAAGTATTACGCCTACGCCTCCAGCACTTGGTATAATTCGCCATCGATTGAAGGCCCCTTCGTCAGCGACCCCAATCCGCCGGCCGACATCGAGGAAGCCCTGAAGCTCGCCCTCGCCACCAAGAAGGTCGACCCGATGGATGCGACCGGCGACGAGACCCCCGCCCTCCACCTCTACACTTCAAGCGAGGCTGCCGAACTCGTCCAAACCACCGGCATGGCGCAAGTGGTCCCCGTCGAAGGCACCAATGACCTGCTCTATGTGACGAACACCAACAACGCGCTCTTCATGGACGATCAGGATGACCTCTATTACGCCTTGATCTCAGGCCGCTGGTTCAGCGCCTCATCCCTCTACGGGCCTTGGACCTTCGTCTCCAGCAGCGACCTTCCGAGCGACTTCCAACGCATTCCTGTCGATCACCCCAAATCCAACGTGCTCGCCTCGGTCGTCGGCACCCCGCAGTCCCGCGAGGCCGTGATCGCCAGCAGTATTCCGCAGACCGCCACCGTCGATCGCAGCAAAGCCACGCTGACCGTCAACTACAACGGGGAGCCCGACTTCGTCCCGATCGAAGGCACCTCGCTCGACTATGCGAAAAACAGCGTCACGCCGGTGATCATGCTCAATGCGCACGCCTACTACGCCAACGAAGGCGGACTGTGGTTTGACTCCACTTCACCCGAGGGACCATGGGCCGCGGCCACCTACGTTCCGGATGAGATTTACACCATTCCCCCTTCCAGCCCGATCTTCTACGTCACCTCCTGCTATGTCTACGGGTTCACGCCGGAGGATGTCTACACCGGCTACACCCCCGGCTACACGGGTGCCGTGGTCTCGACTGACGGCGTGGTCGTGAATGGAACGGGCTACGTTTATCCGCCGGTCATCATCGACGACAACTGGATCGGCTACCCCCCCACCTACGGCTACGGCTGGGGTATGGCGGTCGGTGCTTACACCGCCTTCGCCTACGGTTTCGCCGCGGGGGTCGACTACGGTTGCTGGGCCCATCCTTACTGGGGCGGCTACGGTCACGGCTGGGGCTACGGCTACAGTCATGTCAACGTGAACTCGACGAGCTTTTACAACCACTGGGGAACCGCCGTGCGCTCCACCGGAGTATCCGGCTACAATGCCTGGACCGGTAATTCCTTTGCCGGCCAACGCGCCACCGCCTTCAACCCCTACACCGGCGCACGCGCTGCCGGTTCACGTGGTGCGGTGAGCAATGCCTACACCGGCAACTACGCTGCCGGTCGTCAGGGTGCAGGCTACAATCCAAGCACCGGTCGCTTCGCCGCCGGCCAGCAGGGAGTGGTTGGCAATGCTTACACCGGCAACGCCGCCGGAGTGAACCGAGGAGTTGCCGGCAACGTCAAGACCGGCAACGCCGTCGCTTGGAACAACGGCAATGTCATGACCGATCATCAAGGCAATATCCACAGCCTCTCAGCGGACGGAAACTACAACTCCTACGACCGTAGTGGCTGGAACAACAATACCACCGCCGCATCATCCTGGGGCAACCGCAGCTGGAACCAGTCAAGCAGCGGGAGCCTCTCCGACCGGAGTAGCAACGGCTTCGGCCAGTCAAACGACGGTTTCAGCAGCCCCCTCAACCGCAACAGCTCTGACAGCCTCGGCAGCCAGCGCTTCGGCCAGTCCCTCGGTTCCCAGCGCTTCGGCGGTTTCCGCGACAGCGGCGGCGGCGGGTTCGGTGGCGGCGGTCGCCGCTTTGGTGGCGGAGGTTTCGGAGGACGCCGCCGATGAAATCCATATGGCGCTGCTCCGTTCACTTGAAAAAAGTCACGACGCTTCGTGAAAAACGCGCGCCGGACATGACCGAACTCAAACGCTGGTCGGTGATTTGCGAGTTGCCGAAGCCTCCCGATTTGTCAGATCCTCGCCTTCATTCATTCCATTAACTGATCCCATGAAAGCCTCTACCTTCGCGCTCGCTTTTTGCGCCACCACCTCCGTCGGATTCGGCGACAACGCTGAACTCGCCCAAGCCCTTTCCAATCCGGTCGCCAACCTCATCAGCGTGCCGGTCCAGAGCAATCTCGACTTCGGTGTCGGGCCCGGCGACGGCACCAAATGGACCACCAATATCCAACCTGTCATCCCCTTTGGCCTGAACGAAGATTGGAATCTCATCTCCCGCACGATCCTGCCGGTCATCGACCAACAGGGCATCGCCCTCGGAGGTGCCAACAATGCCTTCGGTCTTGGCGACACCACCCAGAGTCTCTTCTTCTCGCCAAAGGATCCCGAACCCTTCATCTGGGGTATCGGTCCGGCAGCCCTCATCCCCACCGCCACCAGCTCCGATCTGGGTCTCAACAAATGGGCCGCTGGGCCGACGGCCGTCATCCTGAAACAGGACAAGGAATGGACTTTCGGTGCGTTGGCCAACCATCTCTGGTCCTTCGCGGGGAGTGGCGACCAGAGTGTGAACGCGACCTATTTTCAACCCTTTGTTTCCTACGCGACTCCAAAGGCCACCAGCTTCACGCTGAACCTTGAGACCACCTACGATTGGCAGAATTCCCAATGGACCGTCCCCACCAACTTCGTGGTCGCCCAGGTCTTGAAGATCAAGGACCAGCCCGTTCAGATTTTCGGTGGAGTTCGCTACTACCTCGAAAAGCCAAATGGCGGACCTGACTGGGGTCTCCGCTTCGGCTTCACCCTCCTTTTCCCGAAAGGCTGAGCCTGCTGGTCGGACCAAATTTGGCAGCGTTGATCCGCTTGACTCTCCGAAGGCTCAAAGCACCATCCATCGATTGTGAATCGATGGATCGCACTCCTCCTGCTGGTATTCCTCTCCGGTAACTCCCTGCTGGCGGAGGACAAGCCTGCGGAAAATTCCAGCATCGAGCCGGCCCCTCTCGTCCTCTGGCAACGCGAGATCGCGGTCTTTCGAGGGCCCATTGCCACGCTCAGCCCGACGGTTCGGCGCGATACCGCGCTTCGCCGACTTCAGGAACTCCCCGATATCGCACTTTATGATGAAGTGAAGTCCCAGATGATCGAAGTCGGTGACCTGAAGGGCGTCTCGTTCCTTTGCGGTGATCGTCTCCTCTTCACCCTGATCGAAGCCGACGTCGACGCCGCATCTGGTGAAACGCTCGAAATCCTCGGAGAGAGTGTCCGAAAAAACCTTGAGGAACTCCGCCTTGCCCGTCTCGATCAGCGTAATTGGTCCATTAATCTGAAAGGAATTGGTGTCTCCCTTGCCGCAACGCTGATTCTTGCGGCCCTGCTTGGAGGCCTTCGAAAACTGAGTCGGACCGTTCGCCGCTTTTTCGTCCGAACCACCTCAAAGCTCTCAAAGTTGAAGCAACGAGATCTGGATCTTCGTCCGGCTTTCCTTCAACTGTCACGGCGGCTGACCGGTCTGCTTTTCTCAAGCATCGGATTGGGTGTCATCTACATTTGGTTTACCGTCGTCCTTGGGCAATTTCCCTACACGGCACCATGGGCAACGGTCCTGGGAGACCACGTCGCCAAGCTTGGCCACCACTTCCTGGGAAGCGCCCTCTCCTCCATCCCGAACGTCTTGATCGTGGTGGCCATCTTCTTCCTTACCCGGGGAACCTCGCGCATCACTGATCAGATCCTGCGCAGCTTCGAAGGAGAAAACGAAAGCGAACATGTGTTTGCCAAAGACACCGCCCGCGCCACCCGCAGGATCGCCTCGGTCTTGATCTGGATTTTCGGTCTGGTCATCGCCTATCCCTACATTCCCGGCTCCGATTCCGATGCCTTCAAGGGAGTCGGCGTGCTCCTCGGCCTGATGATCTCCCTTGGATCCACCGGCCTCGTTAATCAACTGATGAGTGGATTCGTAGTGCTCTATTCCGGGGCGATTCGCACTGGCGAATACGCCCGTGTCGGCGACGTCGAAGGCACGATCGCCGACATCGGCCTGCTTTCGACCAAAGTCCTCACACCGAAAAACGAATACGTCACGGTTCCCAATGCGGTGCTTATTGCAAAGGAAACGCTCAACTACTCGCGCATGACCGAGAATCGTACCGAGCTCTCGACTTCAGTGACCATCGGCTACGACACTCCCTGGCGTCAGGTCCACGAACTCCTGCTTCTTGCCGTCGATCGTACCCCGGGCATCCGTGACAAGCCCGAACCCCGCGTTGTCCAAACGGCACTTTCGGACTTTTACGTCGCTTACGAGCTGCGTTTCGTCCCCGCCGACATCACGCGCAAGGGAGCCGTCCTTTCGGACCTCCACGAACGAATTCAAGATGCTTTCGCCGAGAGCGGAGTTCAGATCATGTCGCCAAACTTCGTTGCCCAACCCAAGGAACCGGTTCTCCCCAAACGCCTCAGCGAGGAATAAATTCGGACAGTCCGTCGTTGAGTTCACTGACCCCTGCGCCTGCCTCATGGGGGCTGCGTTCGAGGCGAGGCGTTCGGTTCCCGAAGTTGTCAGGCGTTCTCATCGTACGACCGTTGGCGCGCCGCCAAATAATCGTCCATTTCGGCGACACTCTCAAACACGGAAACGCCCGGAAGGGATTTCATGATTTCGAAGACTTCGTTGATCTGCGGTTGCATGTTGATGAAGGCGGCCTGGCCTCCGTGCTCCTTGAGCTTCTTGCGGGCGATTGAAAAGATCCGCAGTCCGGCACTACTGATGAACTTGAGTTCGGCGAGGTCGAAGACGAGGTCTTTGACGGCACTGTTGAGGACGGGTGTGAGCTGGCGCTCCAGTTCAGGGGCAGTCGCGGTGTCGAGGCTGCCGGTCAGGCTCACGGTGACGACTCCGGGTTGCTTGTTGCCGGGGGACTTTTGAATGTGGATTTCGAGTGGCATGGTATGGGGATGTGTTTGTGTTTTGGATTGAAGGAAACGGAGTGGATGACTACGAGCTTACGGAATTTTTGATCAGACGCAGCACGTTTTCGCCGAAGCTCCGCGAGTAGAGAATTTCATCGATATAGCGGCGGACCAATTGAATTCCCCAGCCGCCGGGTGGCTCATCGTCGTCCTCCGGCGAGGGTTCACGATCGGGTGTTGCGGTGGGATCGAATTCCGGCCCGGAGTCGCGGAGCTCAATGACCATGCCGCCATCGGCATCGTTGAAGCTGACTTGGAACGAGCGCGAAGCATCGCGCTGGAGCGCGTGGTTGACGATATTGCTGGCGCATTCCTCCAGCGCCAAGGTGAGACCGAAGAGAGTCTTCATGTCAATCTCACGTTCCTCACCGTAGGCCTGCAGCGCTTCCACGCCGCGCATGACTTCCTCGGGCGTCGCCTGGAGTTCGAGCGTCATGGCGCGACCTCCTTTCTGTCGGCGACACTCATGGTGAGGATCGCAATGTCGTCAGACTGCGGCGCGGTTCCAGCGTGCTTGCGAACCTTGTCTAACAGGCCTGCCGTGAAATCGACCGGCGAACGATCAGCCAGGGCAGCCGAATCGGCGAGCAGTTGGTCGTCACCATAGCATTCTTCATCGAGGTTGAAGGCTTCGCTCACGCCATCGGTATAGAAAACAATCGCATCGCCCGAATTCATCGTCAGCTCGGTGCGTTCGAATTCGAGCCCGGGTTCGAAACCCAGCGCGGTGCCGAGGTTTTTCACTGCCCATGCCGGAGCTTCGCCCTTGCGCAGCAGCACCGGTCGGCAGTGGCCGGCATTGGCCATGACCAGCTTGCCGGTCGTGGGATCAAACACGGCGCACATGAAGGTCACGAACATGAATGACGGGTTGTCGACCGAGAGTTCGTCGTTCAGACGGGCGAGGATTCGCTCTGGCTCGGCGATGTCGCGAGCCAACAGGCGAGCCAGACTGATTGCCCGCACCATGAACATCGAGGCGGGGATCCCCTTGCCGGAAACATCGCCAAGGAACACGACCAAGCGCTCCGGAGTCGCGGCACAAACGCCGTAGAGATCACCTCCGACTTCGCGCGCGGGATCAAGCACGGCACCGATCTCGACGCCGTAGGTATTTTCCACCTCACTGAAATCGTGGGGCAGCATCCCCATCTGGATGTCGCGCGAGATACGCAGTTCGCTGGCGATCTGCTCCTTCACCGCATCGCTGTAGGCTTTCGCTTTGAGGAGCGAACGAACGCGGGCTTTCACTTCGAGCATCTCGAAGGGCTTTGTTAGGTAATCGTTCGCTCCAGCTTCGAACCCGAGCGTCTTGTTCTGTACTTCCTCAAGCGAGGACAGAAACATGATCGGCACTTCGGCAGTCTCCGGCATTTGGCGCATCCGCCGACAAACTTCGTAGCCGTCGATGCCGGGCATCATGATGTCGAGCAAGACGAGATCGGGCGGTGTACGCACTGCGGCTTGCAGCGCCATCTCACCATTGAGGGCGAGGCTGAGCTTGTGGTCGCCCTTCAGTCCCTCGACGAGGATGTCGAGATTCGCCTTCGCATCGTCCACCAGCAGGACGCGGCATTCGGAGAGGTCTTTCATGGAGTGGGAAGGGTTTCCAGAGCTTGTTTCATTCGCTCGTGAGCTTCGTCAAAAGCGTAGCCCTCAACAAGCTTTTCGAAAGCGGACCAGGCGTCCGCGGGAAAGAGCGGCCTCAACGCCGGGCGGTTCGTCGCAACAAATTCGACCGCGCCCGGGTCAAAATCCTCCAACAGTAGCGCCAATTGATCCGCAGCCTCGCGGGTCATCGCGGCATCGGCCGGCGGCGTGTCGGTCTCACTTGCTGTTGTCTCGGCAGCAGTTGGCAGGGTAGCGTGTAAAGCGGTGATCAACGGGTTGAGTTCGCCACCAACATCTTGAAGCGCCGTCTCGATCTCGGTCGTATTCGCCTCATCGCGGATGAGTTTTTCAAGGGCTCCGGCGGCGCGCTGGACGGTCATGGCTCCGATGTTTCCAGCAACGCCCTTGAGTGTGTGGGCGAGGCGCTCGGCGAGTTCGGTGTTGGAAGCGGCAAGAGCGTCTCTGATTTCCGTGACAGCCGGTCCCTGCTGTTCGACAAACTGGCGCAGGAGTTTCTGATAGAGTTTCCGATTTCCCGCGACGCGTGCCAGGCCATCCTCGCGGTCGAGGCCGTTGATCACCGGGAAATCCTCATCCTCGGAACTCGGTGCCGAGGCTGTCGTTTCCTCCACGGTGGCGCTAGCAGGTAGTTGATAGAAGCGACCGACGGTTTCGAAAAGCGCACCGGGATCGATCGGCTTGGAGATGTGATCATTCATGCCGGCATCCAGGCACTTTTGTTTTTCCTCAAGCGTGGCGTGCGCGGTCATGGCGATGACCGGCAGTCCAGCGAGGGATGTGTTGGAGCGGATTACCTGCGTCGCTTCGTAGCCGCCCATCACCGGCATTTGCAGGTCCATCAGGACGAGGTCGTAGCCGGTCGGATCCGCGGCCAGCCTATCAAGCGCTTCGCGGCCGTTGTTGGCGACGGTCAGTTTCGCTCCGATGCCTTCGAGCAGCTCGACGGCGATCTGCTGGTTGATCTCGTTGTCCTCGGCCAGCAGGATGCGCGCGCCCTGCAAGCGGCCGGCGTGTCGGTCTTCTGAAGAGGCGTGGGACATTTCCTCGGAACCGGGAGCGAACAAGGTCACCAGCGAGTCGATGATCATCGAGCGATTGACTGGCTTGACCAGAAAGGCATCGACTCCGACTTTTTCCGACTCCTCTCGTAGTTCCTCGCGACCGAAAGCAGTGACCATGACGTTCATGGGTTGCTTGGCCAGCGAGCCATCGTTTTTGATTCTACGGATTGCTTCCAGTCCGTCCATGCCGGGCATCCGCCAGTCCATGAAAACGAGATCGTAGGGGTTGTCCGCATCACGCTCTTTCACCGCGGCGATCGCTTCCGCGCCAGAGCTCACCACGTCCACGTTTGCGGTGACACTGCCCAACAGATCGGCGAGGATTTCGCGCGCCGCGGAGTTATCATCCACGACCAGGGCACGGAGTTTCGGCAACTGCGCAGGCAAAATTCTGGCAGGACCCGCGCCGGTGCCGAAGCCCAGCCAAACGGTGAACAGGAAGGTGCTGCCGACACCGGCCTCGCTTTCAATCCAGATCCGCCCACCCATCATTTCCACCAGCTTGAGCGAAATGGTGAGACCCAGCCCGGTGCCGCCGTGCTTGCGGGTGGTGGACATGTCGGCCTGGGTGAAGGCTTGGAACAGTTTCCCCGATTGCTCCGGAGTCATGCCGATGCCGGTGTCACGGACGGAAAACTGGAGTTGGACCTTGTCGCCGGTTTTTTCGAGTAGCTCGGCCCTGAGGCGGATCTCGCCCTGCTCGGTGAACTTGACCGCGTTGTTGACGAGATTGGTAAGGATCTGGCCGAGTCGCAGGGGATCACCTGTTAGATTGAGCGGAATTTCCGAGGAGATGTCGGCCAGGAACTCGAGGCCCTTCTCGTGCGCCTTCTGGGCGGTCAGGGTGGTGACGGAATCGAGGACCTCGTCGATCGTGAAACTGGTTTCCTCGATGTCGAGCTTGCCGGCCTCGATCTTCGAGAAATCGAGGATGTCATTGATGATCGCCAGCAGCGAGGTGCCGGCGTTGTGGACCTTGGCGACGTAGTCGCGTTGCTTCGCGTCGAGCTTCGTCTTGAGCGCGAGGTGGGAAAGGCCGATGATGGCATTCATTGGCGTGCGGATCTCGTGGCTCATGTTCGCGAGGAACAAGGACTTCATCTGAGTGGCTTCTTCAGCCTTCTCCTTGGAGGCGATCAGGTCGGTTTCCAGGCGCTTGAGTTCGGTGATGTCCTGATAGACGCCATACATGAAGCGTGGGTTGCCATCGTCGTCACGGACAATGGAACCGGCGGCGTGGAGCCACACGATCTCGCCGTCGCAAGGGCGCTTGTAGGGATAGGTCGCATCGTAACTTTCGTATTTCCCGTCGAGCGCGCCCTGGTATCTCTCCGCGGTCATCTCCGCGAGTTCCGGGTCGGCCTCGAGAAGCCGGGTGAACCACTCGTCCTGAAGGTGATAGCGTCCGTCCGGCTTGATCTCCTCGCCGGCAATCCGTGCGGCGCGCTCGGACTGGTAATAATAGTCCGGGTCGCTGTAATCGACGTGCCAGTAGCCGCAATTCGTCAGCTCCAGCGCCATGTCGGAAAGCATGCTGGCCTGACGAAGCGCGGTTTCCGCCGCCTTGCGCTCGCTGATGTCGGAAAAACTCACCACCGCACCGATGACTGATCCGTCCTTAAGCATCGGGGTGGCTCCGTATTCCACTGGCAGTCCGGAGCCGTCCTTTTTCCAAAGGAACTCGTCGTCAATCCTGCTGGCCTTGCCATGCGTGTAGGCGGCGAACATCGGGCACTCCTCTTTTGGGTATTCGCTGCCGTCGGGACGGTGGTGATGAATGACGTCGTGGGATGCCTTGCCGATAAGATCCTCTGCGTTATAGCCGAGCAGGCGGCAGGCGGTGGGATTGACGAAGGTGATGCAGCCGTGGGTATCCACGCCGAAGATGCCCTCAGCGGTGGATTCGAGAATGAGGCGGGTGCGGGTTTCAGTGCTCCGGACCTGCTCCAACAGCTCACGGGTGCGTTGGTTCCTCTGAAGAATTTCAAGCTGGAGCGCGATCATTCCGGACACCTCGCCAAGCAGCGATTGTTGTTGATCGGAAAACGCTGTGAACGAGGCGATTTCCACCACGGCAATGACCTGTTCACGCGAAAGGATCGGAATCGCGGCGAGCACGCGGGGCGGTGCGTCGCCCAGACTGGATGCGATGCGCAGGAAGTCCTTCGGAAGTTCTGTTAGGGTGATGCTTTTCCGCTCCGCCGCCGCCTGGCCGGCGATCCCTTCACCGGTGGCGAAGCTACGGGATTCCACCTGCGCCTCACAGCCGTAGCCGACGGTAAAGTAATATCGCCCGTCGGTCTCGTCGAGCAGGTGGAACGCGCCGCATCCGCCGCCGACCATCGGCACCAGCTGCGAGAGCAGACGTCTGCCGAATTCATCCGCCTGCTCCGCGCCTTGCAGGCTGTCGGCGATGGTGGCGATGCTGGCTTTGACCCAGCGCTGGCGCTCGGCCACTTCCACCGTGGCGTGATAGTTTTCGATGGACCGCGCCAATTCGCCGACTTCCGAGCTGTCTTTCTGATAGCCGACGGCGGCACCCTCCTTGCGCGCCGCGAGGTCGTGGAGATTTTGATTCAGCGTCGAGATCGGGTTGATCACACGCTTGCGATAGAAAAACAACAGGGCCACCACGACTGCCGTGGCATTGATGGCCAGCAGGAAAATCCCGAGATACCCGGTGGAGGTCGCGCGGTCTGCAAGTTCCTTCGCCTCTTTGGAAATGCGGGCGACGACCAGACGGCGGCAGTCCGTGATCGGCTGCATGATGGCGCTCTTTGCCTCCTTATAGTCGTCACCGAACACCAGAGCGATCGCCTCCGCGTTGTCGCCTCGGGAAACGGCTTCGATTGAGCGGTTTTCCAGTGCAACCAGCTGGTCGGAGCTATCCTTGGCACGGAGGACGAGAGCCCGTTCAATTTCGGTCAGGCGCATGTTCCCAAGTTCTTCCTGGGCCTTATCCCGGGAACGATCGACCGTGAGCTCTTGCTGGAAGGCGTCGAGGTAGCGGCGGTCACCGGTGGCCGCATAGCCGCGCACGGCGTCGGTCAGGCGGTCGCTTCCGGCCGCCAGTTGATCGAGCAATTCAAGTGACTCGCGTCGTGTCTCGTAAGACTCCTCTTCCAGCTGCCGGAGCTTCAGCGACCAGAAAGCACAGCCAATGGTCAAGGCCGAAAGCACGATCACCGAAGCGGTAATGATCTGGCTGGTCCGCTGGATTCGCATGCTTCAAATGCTAGCGGACCGAGCGTGCCCAATGCAATCACCACCCTTGACAACGCTGGCGAATGTCAAAAAGCAACTTTCCCTCGACTAGGAAACGGTCGCTGACTCATCCATCGTGGGAAAGTCCGTGTAACCCCTCGCACCGCCCCCGGCATACCAGTCGCTCTGGTCGGCTTCAGGATTCAGCTCGGCATTGGCGGCCCAGCGTTCCACCAAGTCGGGATTGCTGATGTAGGGACGTCCAATCGCGATCATGTCCGCCGCGCCTTCCGCCACCGCCGCTTCCGCCGTCTCCCTAACATACCCGCAATTTCCGATCAGTGGCCCATCGAACACCGCCTTGAACTCCGGCAATTTCATCGGCTCACCAAGCTCGTGGAAACCAAAGGCCAGTCCGTCCATCACATGCAGGTAGGCCAGACCGAATCCGTTCAACTCCTTCGCCACATAGGTAAACTGCTCACGATAGTCCTTCGAGCCCATGTCGTTGAAGGCTCCGTTCGGCGCCAGACGCACCCCGACACGATTCGCAGGAAAAACCGAGGTCACCGCTTTCAGCACTTCATCAAGAATCCGGTAGCGCTTCTCGATGCTTCCCCCGTATTCGTCCGTCCGGTGATTCGTCTTCGATTGGAGGAAGGTGTCTAACAGATAGCCATTGGCCGCATGCACCTCGATGCCATCGAAACCCGCCGCCTTCGCTCGCTCCGCCGCCTTCCGGTAATCCTCCACGATCTTGGGGATCTCCTCCGTCTCCAGCGCACGCGGCACCTCGTGATCCTTTTTCCCTTTCGGCGTGTGCACCCCACCCCCTTCGATCTTGATCGCCGAAGGTGCCACCATCGGCTCACCCCCATGGAAATCGGAATGGGAGGCCCGACCGGTGTGCCAGAGCTGAAGGAAAGCCGTTCCGCCCTTTGTGTGGATCGCTTCGACCACCTTCTTCCACCCCTCAACCATCCCGTCCGTGTAGATCCCCGGTGAATTCACCCAGCCATTGGCCTGCTCGGAAATGGTCGTCGCCTCGGTGATCACCAGACCCGCGGATGAGCGTTGGGCATAGTATTCCGCCATCAACGCATTCGGGATCCGATCCTCCCCCGCCCGCGCCCGGGTCATCGGTGCCAGCGCGACTCGGTTCCTCAGTTTCAAATCACGAAGTTCAAGCGGCTCCAGCAAAGTTGGTTTACTCATGAGATGTCCCTCGTCCCGGATCGCCTATCGTGCAAGCGTGATTACCTGTCATCCCCCTCCTTGGTTGCCAGACCACGCGACGCCAGACGATTCCCGAGTTTACCCCTCCTTCAAAACTTCCCAAAGTCCCCCAATGAATGACGGGCCTCCAAGCAATCATTTTTCGGCCCAAAAGACCCTCCGCGCCGGGCTACCGCAGTTCATCGGCTTCGAACTGCTATTCCGTCTGGTCGGTGCGATTTTCTTCACCCCGATGGTCGCCTGGCTGACCACCCGACTGATCGAACTCTCCGGCAGCGGCGCGATCAGCAACTACGATATTGCGGCTTACCTCCTGTCCGTCAAAGGCCAACTCTTCCTCGCCGTCGTTGTCAGCCTCGCCTTCACCCTGACATTCTTCGAGTTCGGCGGACTGCTCGCACTCGCCCTCGCGATTCACCGTGGCATCGACATTCATCTTCCCCAATTATTCCGCTTCCTCGCCGCCTCACTCCCCCGCCTTTGGAGGCTCTCGATCCGGCAATTCCTGACCTACCTTCTCATCGCCATTCCCTGCCTCGCCATTACTGGGATCGCCTACAAGCTCCACCTCACGGAAAGCGACATCAACTACTACCTGATCGCCAAGCCGCCCGCTTTCTGGATCACCGCCGCTATCGCCGGTCTTTGCGGGTTCGTCTTCCTCTTCTTCGCCGGCCGACGCTTCATCGATTGGATCTTCTCGATCCCCCTCGTACTCTTCACCTCCGCCTCTCCTGCCGAAGCCCTCGCCGAAAGCTCCCGGCTCACGAGACAGCACCGCAAGGAATTGCTGAAAATGATCCTTCGCTGGCTTGTCATCCTTGCCGTGCTGTTTCTTTTCCTCGGACTGATCATGGCGCTGCTAAAATGGGCTTTGCTCGGCCTTGCCAGCAAACACGTCGGCCTCGTCCTTTCCATGACCGCCGTTCTCGCCGTGGTGCAGTTCCTCGCCGCCGGGCTCGTCGGCATCATCGCCTCGGCCTCACTCGCCTGCATGATCGCCCGCCGCTACACTCAGTGGGGACCACCGATGCAAGTCCCCGCTTATCTTTCCGAAGGCCGCGCCGTGATCATTGATACGATCACCAAGCTGTTGCGCCTCGGCTGGGTCGTCGCCCTCATTGTCGCCGCCCTCTCCGCGTTTGCCGCCTACCGCATCGTCAATGCCAAGCCGATCAACGAACAAGTCGGCATCACCGCCCACCGCGGCAGCTCGATCACCGCTCCGGAAAACACCATGGCCGCGATCATGCTCGCGGTCGAGGAAGGCTCCGACTATGTCGAAATCGATGTCCAGGAAACGCGTGACGGCACTGTCGTCCTCGTTCACGACAAGGATCTTCTCCGCGTCTTCAACATTAAGAAAGGCATCTGGGAAGTCAGCTTCGACGAACTCAAGGATCTCGATAGTGGCGGCTGGTTCTCGCCGAATTTCAGCGACCAAAGGCTCGCGACCCTCGACCAGGTAATCAAGGCGGCAAAGGGCAAGGCCAAGCTCAACATCGAACTCAAGTTCAACGGCCACCAGAAGCAACTCGCCAAGGAAGTCGTCCGGATTGTTAGAGAAAACGGCTTCGAAAATGACTGCATCCTCACCTCCCTCGACTTCGCCGGCCTGCAACGTGCCCGCGACGCAGGACCCGAACTCCGCACCGGCCTTATCGTCACCTCCGCCATCGGCGATGTCACCAAGCTCGGCGGCGAACTCATCAGCGTCAGTGCCAACTCCGTCACCCGCGACCTCATCGACCGCGCCCGCCTTGCCGATCTCGAAGTGCATGTCTGGACGGTCAACAGCGTCCAGCAGATGAACAAGATGATCGGCCTTGGCGTCGATCAGATCATCACCGACGACCCCAAGCTCCTCGGTGAAGTGATCACCGAACGCGCCGCCCTTTCCCCCGCCGAACTCACCCTCCTGCGCCTCGCCGACATCGCGGACAACCGCTTCTGAGTCTCTGCCCTGGCACAAAAGATACCCCTTTCAACTTGATCCAAAAGCCCTACCGAATAGGCTGGAAGATGCTTCGTTCGACAAACTCGTCGACCGTTAACTTAACCTAACAAACTCATGGGCATCATTTCCTGGATCTTCCTCGGCCTCGTCGCTGGCGCACTCGCCAAGTTCATCATGCCCGGCAAGGATCCGGGCGGTTTCTTCATCACCATCATCCTCGGCATCATCGGTGCCGTCGTCGGCGGCTTTCTTGGCAGCTTCATCGGCCTCGGCAAAGTCGAGTCCTTTGATCTCGGTGGCATCTTCATCGCCACCGCTGGAGCGATCGTCGTCCTGCTCGCCTACCGCTTCATCAAAAAGCAGAAATCCTAGCTCATGAACCCAGCCGACATTCTTGGCGAGATCCTCAAGGGCGGGGGAAGCGGTGGCATTCTGAAAGACATCCTTACAGGCGGTTCAAAAGGCCGCCCGGAACCGCGCTCCGCGCCTTCCTCAGGCCCATCGTCCTCATCAACCTCACTCGAAGACTACCAACGTCAGATCCACGAACTCGAAGAGGACTTCGGCATCACCGGCGGCTCCCAGCGACCCTCGCCTCGTTCCGATCGATGGAAGCCCAAAGTGGAAGCGAGCACTCCGCCACCCCTTCCGAGAAGGCAGCCAGACAAACCCGCCCCTGAAGAGCGTCGCGACACCGAGTCCATCGTCCTGATCCGCGCCATGATCCATGCCGCCAAAGCCGACGGTCGCCTTTCCCGCGAGGAACAAAGCGCCGTCTTCAAGAAGCTCGGTGGCCAATCGACGGAAGCCACCCGCTTCTTCCAGGACGAGCTCAACAAGCCGACAAACGTGCGCGACTTCGCGTGGTCCGTTCCGATGGGAATGGAATACAAGGTCTACGCCATCTCTCTCGCTGCGATTGACCTCGATACGAAAAGGGAGTCCGCCTATCTCTCCGAACTCGCCCACGGCCTGCGACTCCCTCTGGAAGTTCGTCAGCACCTGCACGAACGCTACGGCGCGCCCGCTCCGGAGTGAGAACCTCATCCTTCCTGACAGCCTGTCGACGGTTTCCTCGACACTTTCCGACTCAAACCCGCCGTTTCAGAAGTGCTGTTGAGCTCAAAATTCCGCTTGACCGCGCCCGACCCCCAACAATGAATGAAATCCTTGTCTCCAATGATTTTTTCTACCTCCAACCCAGCGGTTTTCCCCATTTTCCTCGCTCTCGCCGTTCACGGAATTGCCGACGAGGTCCGGACTGAGCGAGTCCAGTTCGCGAAGGGAGCGGACAGTGCCACGCTCGAAGGTGAGGTTTCCGGGCGCGATGCAGTGATGTTCCAACTCAACGCACGCGACAGCCAGTTCCTGACCGTGAATCTGGAGAGCGAAAGCCCCTACGCGAACTTCAACATCTACATTCCGGGTCGTGGCTTCGGCGACGAGGCACTTTTTACCTCCGACCTCGGAGGGCGGAATTACCTCGGTCAGCTCTACAAGTCCGGCGACCACCGGATCGCTGTTTTCCTCAACCGTGGCGCGGCCCGCGATGGAAAGTCGGCGGACTTCAAGATCACCTTCAAAGTCACCGCCGACGCCCCCGAAACCGAAGCTCCCGCCGCTGCGGCCTTCACCAAGTCGGTTTCCTACGACGGCATTAGCTTCACCGTGACCTCTCCGCAGAGTGCCGAGGGCAACAAGTTCACCATCACCCCCACGGGACTCAGCGAAGTCAACGAACCCGAGACCTTCGATGTCACCGGCAAGCTCATAGACGTCATGTGTGATGACATCGATGGCGACAACTCGCCCGAAATCGCTGTGATTTTCGAAGCGGGCGAAAACAAGCGTCGAAGCGCCCAGGTTTTTTCCAGCTACAACCGCAAGTCGTTCGGGATGGTGAATTTCCGCGATGTCACCGACGAGAAACGACTCAATGGCTACCGCGGCGGTGACGAATTCCAGTTCGTCGAAGGCAGCTTCATTCGCCGTTTCCCTGTGACGGGAGAGGAAACCAAGACCCGCCAGTTCCAGTTCAAACTCAAAGACGGCGAAGCCATGAAACAGCTGACCTTGGATCGCCAAGCCGACTTCTAACACTCTCAACCAGTCTCCACTTAGAACAGAACATGAAGAACTACACCAACACACTCCTCATCCTTCCGATCACCCTTTGCCTCAGCCAATGCATTGTCGTTGACGAAAACGGCAACATCGAAGGAACCGGCGCCGCCACCCAAGTCCCTGCAGGACAGGCCGGCTTCTCTCAACCACTGAGCGCCTCCACTGGACAGGGCACCGTCACCGTCCGAGAGGGTGGCAATGTCTTGAGCACCTTCAGCACCGCCTCACCGAACGTCGAACAGACCCGCTGGTACAGCGAGCAGGAGCAGATCGCCGTGAAATCCCGTGGCAATCACGGCCCCGCGACCGTTCAGCTCTTCGACAGCCGCACCGGCGCTGAAAAGGGCCGCGTCATGGCCTACGACATCAAGAACGGCCAACCCGCCTGGGCCGCCTCCATGGCGGAGTAATCCAGATCCGCTCTTCCAATTATGAGATTCGCCAAACTCGCACCACTCGTCGCCATCCTGTCGACGACGCTGCCATCTTCGGCCATCGTGGTGGTTTCCAATCTAAGCAATGCAAGTGATCTGGAAGCATGGACCATCGGCAGTCAGGATGCAGACCTCACGGATTCGCCTGTCGCCAATCGTTTCACCACCGGATCAGGTCCCGGCTGGAATCTGGACTCGGTGACTCTCAACCTCGGACGCTTCGAGGGTGCCAGTGGTTCCGCGGCTGGCGCCATTGACGTCTATCTCGCCGCCGACAATGGCGGTGTACCCGGCGCTTCACTGGTAACCTTCGACCCGGTTACCCCAACGAATCCGCAGGAGCCTCTGACACTGAGTCCACTCGTCCCGACGATCCTTGCTGAGGGCACGAGCTACTGGTTGGTAACCTCGGCAGACGTTGACGATGAGTATCAGTGGAATTTCACCGAAGACGTGTCCCAGACCGGCCTGTCCGGTTGGCAGATCGGTGACACGGCCCGTGCCGGTTTTCCCTCTGGAACCTGGACACCCTTGGTCCTTCCTCCAGGGGCCTCGCCAGCACCGACACTTTTTGAGATAAGTGCCACGGCGGCTCCCGAGCCGGGCTCGCTTCTGTTGCTCACCGCGGGTGCCCCGCTGTTTTTCCGGCGGCGCAGGCGCTGAGGTCCAACCATCTATCAGGCAACGATGTTTCCCCAAGGGGAAGCTTCCGAAAGGGAGCTTCCCCTTTTTGCGGCCCCACTCGGAGAGGGCGATTGTCCAGCCTTGTCCTGTAAACCAAGGCATCGCAGGTGCAGAGCGTTGCTTCTGACAATGCCATCATAGGCAAACAAAACCGGGGCACAAAACGGACCTTACAAAATCCCGTCGCGGGTCTGAGGAGGGCGGGTCACCCTTTCCGTCAGAAAACCAGTCCCTCGGAGTCGCGGGCAGGATTGCCCGCTCTCCCTACTCTCCTTCATTCCCTTCGCGAGCTTCTGTAAAAACTGCCTTTTCCTCTCGGAAGCAAAACCCTTATTCAAAGATCGCTATAGGCCATCGAGAAGGTATCGCCATCCTCGATGCGCCCACTCCTCAAGCCTTTCATGAACCAACGCATCCGCTGCTCGGAAGTGCCATGGGTAAAGGAGTGGGGTATCACCCGGCCCTGCATCTTCTTCTGAATCGCGTCGTCACCGATCGCATTGGCGGCGCGCATCGCCTCCTCGATGTCACCCGCTTCCAAATACTCGCGTGAATGATTCGCCCAGACACCGGCGAGAAAGTCGGCCTGTAGCTCAAGGCGCACCGAATACTCATTGTAGTCCGGTTGACCACGCTTCGCGGCCACCTTGGCGGAGGTGCCTAACAGATTCTGCACATGGTGGCCGACCTCATGAGCAATAACATACGCCTGGGCGAAATCACCGGGTGCATTGAAGGTCTTCGCCAACTCGTCATAAAAGCTCAGATCGATGTAGACATCCTGATCCGCCGGACAATAGAAGGGACCCATCTCGGCTTTTCCCGGACCACAGGCGGTCCGCACCTGGCCGCGATAAACCTTCATCACGGGTTTCTCATAACGCATACCGATTCTGGCAAACTCCTTGGTCCAGACGTCCTCGGTGTCTTTCAGCACCACCGTCACGAACTCAAAGCGCTCCTGCTCCTCCGGGCTTTGCTGGACGGGCCCCGAACTCACGGGCGCCTCACCGCCGACCAGCATGTTCGGACTAATGATGCCCAGTTTCCATCCAATCAGGCCAAGGATGACCATGACGATGATGCCCTTGAATCCAAACATCCTGCCGATGACCGAAATCAAACCAAAAAGCCCGCCGCCACTACCACCTCCGGAAGAACTCCGCTGACCGCGGACATCCTGAACATTCTCACTTTTCTGACGCCCTTTCCATTTCATACCCAAACCCTCCACCAAACCGCTGGTCGTTGTCCACATTTTTGCCGCCCGAATTGAGGTGAGGCGATGCCCTGACTCGATCGCAGAGCGACCACGGTGGCACGACCCTTCGAGGAACGGTCCGGTCATTTGGGAACGGCGGGTCCCCCACAACCTACCCGCCCCCAGGGATTTAAAAGCGATTCCTTGCATCCTCTCCGACCTGCTGCGACGATAGACTGCTATGGAATCAATCATCATTGTTGCAGACCTCGGGCGGATGACGGCTTACCGCATCACTCAGGATGAACTCCAACCGGGAACCTCACCGGCCTTTGATGAACTTGCCGACGTCAACCTCGAAAACCTTCACAGCAAGGTCTCCGATCGCGTCACCGACAAGGCGGGCCGCTTCAGCTACGGCTCCGGCAGCATTGCCGTTGGCGAGCGTCACCACGAAGAACGGGAAGCCGAGGACCAGCAACTCCATTCCATCATCGGCAACATCGAACGTGTCGCGGGAGACGGGGACCAGGCGATCTACCTCGCAGCCCCACAAACCATGATGCGTCAACTCATCGAGGCTTTGAGCCCGAAGGTCCGCAAACGCATTCGTCGCGACCTTGCGCTCAATCTGGTAAAGGCCCCCAAACTCGACCTCCTCAAACGCTTCCAACTTGCTTGAAGGGCGGACGGGTAGCCCGGTTCCGCCGAGCCTACTTTGATTGCAATTTGATCTCCCCACGCCACGTGGCTGGGTCGATGGCCTCCCGATCGAGGTTTTCGATGGTGTCAAGAATGAGGCGCGATGCCGGGTCCTCGTCGGCACGATCATGCAGCTTCAGAGACCGCTCAAGGTGGCTTCGGGCATCGTCGAGACGACCTGCGGCAAAGGCATCCAGCCCCGTTTGGTATTCCGCGAGGTACTCCGGGCATCGTAGACGGATGACTTTCTCTGGTCCGGCGTGTTCTCCATACACTTCGAATACCTCCACTCCATTGGCTTTCCCTTTGAGAACATAAGTGCCCATTTTCCGGATCAGATAACGTTCCGGTTCCACGCACTTGGCGAGGACCGCGCTTGAGACGAGAATCGAGGTTCCAAGCATCTTGTTCAGTCCTTCCAAACGTGCCGCGGTATTGGTGGTGTCGCCGATCACCGAATAGTCGAATCGCCGGCGGCTGCCGAGATTACCGGCAAGACCGAGTCCGGTATTGATACCGATCCGGGTTTCAAGGATCTCCTCGATGATGCCGTCCCCGGTCTCGAGGGAGATCGGTGTTTTCCCGGCGAGCTGCATCTGGATTGCCGCATCGATCGCCCGGTCCGCTTCCCGATCCACTTTCAAGGGGGCTCCCCAGGTCGCCATCACCGCATCACCGACGTACTTGATGATGGTTCCCTGGTTGTCGAGAATGCCTTCTGTCGCCGATTCGAAGTAAGTGATGAGGGCCTTGGAGACCGACTGCGGTGGCAGGCCTTCCGACATCGAGGTGAAGCCGGCGAGGTCACTGAAGAGAATCGTTGCCTCCACTTCCTTTCCTCCAAGTTCGAGGCTCACGTCATCCTCATCGATCTGCCTCGCCTGTTCGTCGGACATGTAGGATTTGAAAGCCCGTCGCAGCTTCCAGCGGGCCGAATATTCGATCAGGTAGTGGCCACCCAGGGCCAGCCCGGCGATCAGCGGGGCCTGCCCGAAGGCGGGAATCGTCCACGCGAACAAAGTCGCCTGCGAGTGGTGGAAAAGGATTCCGGCAACCGTCATTCCGAGCGCTGCAAGTAGACACAGAAACAATCCGCGGATCGGTGGCAGTAGGCAGGCCAGCATGGACAAGACGCATGCGCTCCCGATCAGAAGCATCCAGTTGGTCACTGGCGACATTTCTTCCAGCCACAATCCATCCATCAGGTTTGCCGCGGCAGTGGCATTGATCTCCACACCCGGCATCAGGACCCGGTCGCGGATCGTGTGGGGAGTCGGAAAGGTGTCTTTGCCGGCATCGGCAAGGCCCGCCTTCTGACGGGCACCAACAAGAACGATCTTGTCCTGAAACGCACCCTCGGGCAATCCGACACCGCTCAACGCCGTCGAGTAACTAAACCACCTGAAACTACCAGAGGGACCGTAGTAGTTGAGAAGTGTGCTTTGACCTTCGTCAAATTCCTTCCATCCCGAGCCACCGGACAGCTTGTCGATCATGGCGCTCATGGTGGGCTTCGGACCGAAGTCACTTGTCGGCACCGCGTGCCGGATGCGGCGGATCGTTCCGTCCGAATCGATGCTGGCATCGGTCAAGCCCCAGCCGGCGGCCGCACGTCGCAACTCGGGCGTCGCCAGCAACAGCCTTTCCCGCGGACCCAGATCGGTCATCTCGCGGTGCCATTCACCGCACAGGATGACCTCGCCGTGATTTGCGATGGCCTCGGCGAACAGCGCGTCGGCTTGAGGATCCTCGTCGTGAAACAGGATATCAAAGACGACCATCCGCGCCCTTTCTTCGTGCAGCCGGCCCACCAGCTTCGCATGCAGTCGTCGGTCCCACGCCCGGCCGAGGGGCTGGCCGAGTTGCTCGTGGGAATACTCATCGAGGTAAACGATGACGATGTCCTCGGGGACCGCATGCTCGGTGAAGAGAAACGGCAGGTCATAGCTCAAATGGCGGAGCTTGGTCCCGATTCCTGTTTCGAGAAGCAATCCACCCCAGCAGATGCCAAGAACGGCCACCACAAGGGTGGAGATCAGGCGTTTGCCCCGCCTCTTCAGCTTCATGCCCACCAGGATGGAAGGAAAGGTTCAGGCTTACAAGCAGGCCAGGCGGTTTCCCGTGGTCTAAGCATTGATCAGGGCAAGTTCATCGTTTGCCTCGCGCAGCCGGTCGGAGAGGATCTGGGAGAGATTGCCGAGGATCGTGTTGAGAAGCTCGGGACCGGATAACTGAAGATGATCGAAGGACTTCATCGAAAGCATCAGGGTCTCGACATCGCTGTCCGCCCTGATTTCAGCCGAACGTGGACTGTCATTGATCAACCCCATCTCACCAAAAGTCATCCCGGGTGAGAAGGTTGCGACCCGGCGTTCGTTTCCGGTTTCCGTCTCGATCCAGGCACTCGCCTTACCACGGAGAAGAAAGTGCATCCCATCCGGCGGATCACCGACCTTCATCAGGGAGTCACCATCCGAGAAGGTCATCCGCTCGGAGAGTTCCTCGATGACCTTCAGACTTTCAACATCAACACCTTTCATCAGCTGACACTGTCCAAGACCGACGGCTTCCGCACTGTGTCGACGCAGATTCAGCTCGTCGAGCAACACGTTCTCGGCCTCTTCGAGAGCCGCCGGCATATCGTCGTAGAATGAGACCTTCTGCCAGTCTTCGGGAAGACACTTATGAAGCACTTCCTTGAGCAGGGGAAGGCGTTCACATCGACAGATCGAGATCCGGCGCCCGGACTCCAGCCAGGTCGAAAAGGCCATGGCGAGAACGTTGGCGGCACTTTCATTCATGCCGGTGACCCGCGAGAAATCCATGACCATCTCCCTGACGTCCTCGTCGGTCACGGTGAACTCGCGCGAGGCGAACTCGGCGGTCCCGAAAAGCAGATCGCCCTGCAACTCCATCACCCGGATGGCTTCCCCTGACTCGCGCAGCGCGTCCATTTCCTCCGGCGACCGCAGACGGCTCGAGCGACTATGCGCACGACTGCCGACACGCCGGATGACCGAAGTGGTCAGCCGCGGCACCTGGAACATGTGCAGCCCGAACTGCCGCGTGATTTCGCGGCAGGTCTCGATTCCACGCACACTGTTGCCACAGGGATCGAGCCGCGGCGAGAACACGCCAATCCCGAGCTGCCCGGGCAGCACCGCCAGAATCCCTCCGGACACGCCGCTCTTCGCGGGCATACCGACGTTGTAAATCCATTCACCCGCAGCGTCATACATGCCGCAGGAACCCATCACACTGAGGACATTCTCGACATATTTCCGACTGACCGCCTGCTCACCCGTGCAGGGATTCACGCCGCCATTCGCCAGGGTCGCCGCCATGATGCCGAGGTCTCTGCAGGTCACGGAGATCGAGCACTGCATGAAGTAGGCTTCGAGCGTGGCATGCGGATCCTCTTCGAGGATTTCGAAATTCCTCAGCATGTATCCGATCGCGCGGTTGCGATGTCCGGTGCTGCTCTCCGAGCGATAGACCGAGTCCTCGATTTCCAAAGCGCGTCCGGCATGCTTCCCGAGCACCTCGACGATCCGGGCGATCTTCTGCTCGGTATCCTCACCGTTCACCAACGAGGTCGCAGTGATGGCCCCCGCATTGATCATCGGATTCTCCGGCTTCCCGGTTCCCGGTCGAAGACTGATCGCATTGAACGCCTCACCCGAAGGCTCCATCCAGATCTTCTCAAGAACCGCGTCCTTGCCTTTGTCCTCGAGGGCGATTCCGTAGACGAAGGGTTTCGAGATCGACTGAATCGTGAAGTCCTGATCGCAATCGCCGACCTGATAGATCTGGCCGTCCGCCGTAACCAGACAGATGCCGAACCATGCCGGATCCGCCTTTCCCAATTCGGGGATGTAGGTCGCCACTTCCCCGTCGTGGTTCTCTTTCAACTTTGCGTGGAGCGACTCGACAATTCGCTGGATGGGAGGCATAGGTGGTTTCATGAGTGTCTAAAGGCTCTTTCTCTAACAATATACTCTAAGGCCCGCTGGAAAGGCCGCGATCGTGGATGAGCTCAAGCCAGACAAAGCGGTTGCCATCCGCAGAAAACGGCTCGGTGTCAGTCACTAGAACGTAGCCAGACGAACTGACGTCCGCACTCGTCAGCTCGATGATCGTCCTCCCGCTCGATCGCACAAGATTGTCCGATCCCTTCACCACATAGCGAATTGCCGAGGCATCCGATCTCACATAGACTTCGAATTCCGGATAGACATTCTGCGAGAAGACCGCGGGCCGGCGAATCGGCGGGTTGTCCCCGCCGGCATCGAGATCACCATCCACGGCATACTCGACCAAGGCCACCAAACCATCGAAGTCCCGGTCGTCGGTGTCGCTGGATATGCCGTTGGCCTGCTTCCAGAAATCGTATTCCGACAGCGGTTCATAAGTGATCGAGAAACCATTGTTCCCAGCCGGAGTGATCAGGGAACTGGAAACCTCGATGGGCTCCGGTGTGGCATAGCCGGACACCGCATTGAAGGTGATGGTGAAGCTATCCCACGCCGGGTTGAAGGGAACCACCTGGTCGGAGGCGATGTTGCCAAAGCCTGCGCCGTAATTCGGCGTGATCGAATACCGTGCCGCCGACTGCACCGCACTGGGACTGATCGAAACCGACAGCGTGGTGAAACCACCGAGCGCCTCGAAGGTGACCAGCGACGAACTGCTGTCGAGGATATCGCCAAAGCCTGCGGCGGTGTCAGCGGCATCCTTGATCATGCGCGTGACGTCCAGATCGATCGCCCGGTAGACGGCCCGCTGCTGACCGGCGAGCAGGATCGCGGCCGGGTAGCGTTTGCCGGTGCCGGCGGGCTCGACGAAAAGGGCACTGCCGCTCGCTCCGGCATCCCCGAAGAGCTCGGTGGTATCGTAAAGTCTACCCGTGGAATCCAAAGCCTGGAGCGGCGCGCTGAAAGTCTTTTCAAACAGCATGCCCCTTTCCGGGTAGATCTGGCTGCGTTGTGGATAGCCGACCGCGTGCTTGTTCTCGGTTCCGGTCAGCCAGTTCTTCTCCGGGGTGCTCTGCAGGAAGTTCGCCGAACCACCGGTCCAGGTGGCCGCGTCAAAGTAGAGCACCGCGAAATCCGATTCCTGAATGTTCTCCGGAAGGTTTTCGACCGTCCCGGGAACCGAATCCGGCGCGATCAGCTTCGCGTAACTGGTACGATAAAGAATACCACGCGGGGAAACCGGCGGCGCCTGCTTCTCGCCCTGCTGCTGCCTCGAGAACCATTGCGCATTCGCCCAATTGAGGCCTTGCGGGTCGAAGAACAGGTGCGCGGCGGAAAGCACCACCGCATCCGCCACCACCGTGCCGGTTCCGCGACCAAGCGGTGTGCGGATCATGCCGACATACTGATAAGGATCGTCCTCAAGATCAGGTCCGACCACTTTCTCGAAGGTCTTGTTGCTGTCGTAATTACTAACCAAGCCGTAGTCGGACCAGTTGAGTCCCAGAGTGACGTTCTCACGAATCGTGATCACCCTCGATGCCGGGGTGACATAGCCCGGAAGAGGACGAAACTCGACAAGGTGGTCGCCAATCGGAAGGGTGGTTTGAATCACATCCTCGAACTCATCTCCGTTGTCCGCCACATTCCGCCAGACATTCTCCCCTCTGAGCCGCCAACTGAAGCCGGCTTCGGTTTCGGGAAAGGTCAGCGTGCCGGTCTTGCTGGCGGGAATCGGCAGGATCAGGCTGAAGTCCGCCACACTGTCACCCGCCAATGGAGCGGCCAGAGTGGTGATCACCTCGGTCGAACCGGGATAGCCAATGACTTCAACCTGGTAGGTCTCACCCGCGACGATGCCCGTGATCGTTTCGCCGCTACTGTGCCAGAGGAACTCCGACGAAAGCCGCCATTTGGCACTCGGCACGGGAAGGTTGACGGTAAAGGTATTGCCAACCGTCGACGGAAGTGCGGCAGGCACCACCTGCGGCAAGGTGACGGTGATGTCCACGGTATCGTAATTCACAATCCCGGCACTGTCCGTGACGGTCAGGGTTACGGTCGTCAACCCGACGGGGAAGCGCGCAGTGACATTGCTTCCGTTGGCACTGCCTCCCGGCCATGACCATTCATACGACACGATGGGGCCTTCCCGGTCGGACGAACCAACAGCATCAAGCGTGACCGGTTGCGAACCGAAAGGCTCGGTGACTTCGTCGGTGACGCCGTCGCGAACAAGGGTGTCGTCGACCGCCTGATCCTCGCCCGCGTCGGCCAGCGGCTCGAAGTTGGCATTCGGGTTGAGCCCTGCGAGATTACGATAGATATAAACCTTGCCGCTTTCCAGGCCAGCCGCGTTGAATGCCTTCTGACCGCCGACGATCAAATCCTGCCCGTCGTGATCCAGAGAGCCATCGATGTAACCCAGTTCCGGACGGCTTCCGAGATCGGGATCAATCAAGCGGTTCATCTCCAGATAGCCGGATGGCTGCCAAGCGGCACCATCGAAGAGATAGGTCGAAACACTTCCATTCCGGCCTTCAAAGCCGGAAGTCAAATCACCCCAAGCACCCACAGCCATCGTGTTTCCTAAGACCGAAATGCTCGACCCGAAGGTAGAGATCGTCGGCTCGATTCTCGACGTTTCCTGCCACACACTCGGCACGACTCCGGGTTCACTCGTCAGGGAATAGTGATACACCAAGTCCGCACCCCAGGCACCAATCATGATTTCCGTGTCGTTCATCCCGCTGGAATAGCCGTAGCGGTCGGTATTTGAAGGCGACCCGGAGTTGTCGCCTTCCAGCTTCGCCACGAAATCCCATCCTGTGGCCGTCTTCTGATACACGTGGGCCACTCCGGAGTTCAAACTGCCTTCATATCGATTGCTGGTGACCACCAGGTGATCCCCAGCGATCGCGACCGTCGTCCCGAAGCCGTCGACTGAAGATGGGTCGCTCGACGGAACTTCGATCTCCGCCGTCTGGATCCACTCGCCGTTGGTCAGGGTAAACACGAAGGCACGGCCCGGATTGCTGTTTGATGGCTCAGGCGCACCAACCAGCAGCGTGTCGCCGTCGAGCGCCATCGAGATACCGAAATCCCCGTCGGAGTTGAGACTCGTCCGTGGAAATCCCGTGGTGAGATCGACTGGAATCAAGGTGTCAACCGCCGACCAGCTATCACCAATCCGCCGGAAGACCACGACCTTGCCGCTGCCGGGCGTGACATCGCTCGTGGTCGAGGGAGCGCCGACAAAGGCCCATTCCCCATCAACGATCACCGAGGCGCCCTGCCGGAGTTCCTGAGGAAGACGCGTCTGCTGCCAGACATCGTTGACGTTCTCCGCGAGATAGGCGGCCCCGGCCTCCTCACCATTGATCTCCTTTCCGGGCGCTCCGATGAAAGCAACGCGATCGTCAATGGAGACGGCGGCTCCGAACAGATCGCCATTCGCGCCATCGGACGGAGGGACGATGTCCGGAGCAGGATTCTCCAACAGCATCTCAAAAGGAATCTCGATCTGCCGGGAAAGCCCGTTCTGATCCACCGCTTCCAGCGTGATCGGCTGACCGCGCGCGGCCTCGGTAAGGGTGATGATTCCGTTCTGACCGCTGAAGACACCGCCCGGCCAGCGCCACGTCCACGAAACGACCGGCGCATCGGACGAAATCACCGAGCCGTTCACCCTCAACCGGATCAGCCCATCATCGTCGCTGTCCACCGCAACCACCGGCTCGCCACCACTGATGATCGGTGGCTGTACGATGTCCACCGTAATATTATCTTTTGAAACCCCGCCTCGCCCGTCGGTCAGGACAAGCTGGACCGATGTCACCGATGGATCGAGATTCACGAAAGTTCGCAGCCCGGTTGCCACTCTGGTTTCTGATCCGACTTCCCAGGTCCATACGGCGTTGAGATTCTCGGCGCCGTCGGGATGCACAGACGCACCTCCGTTTAGGAAAACCCTGACCGGCAGGCCGTTGAAACTGGTGGTCGAGATATCCGGACCGGCGTCGGCTTCCGCTTCGATGGCGACCCGCAGATACCGGGTGTTGGGCTCCATCACCACACGGACCTTGTCTTGAATCTTGTCGATGATCGCGATCCGGTTCGAATCATAATCGGTCGCCTTGGTGTTCAGGTTCAGGGTCAAGTCATCCACTGGCGGGCGCCTTCTCAGAATCGTCGATTCCGCCCAAGCCTTCGCCGGTTCGCGGGTGAAGAACGCGAAGGTTCCATCATCGTCATAGGCAACGATCGAGTCACCGTCGCTGTCGAGATGATATCCGATGCCGAACCTGAAATCAGCAAAGACGAACGGAATCTCGGTTTGATCCCACGACGAGACGGTCTCCTCAATGAGGACATAAGCGAGCGGGGCCGTGGACAAGGCGAGAACGACTCCATTCTCCACATCGACCGGCTTGAACTGGAAGCCGGACAAAGAGGTCGGTGCGTTGGGATCGATGAGGATCGTCGTCTCAAATCCCCAGATTCCTCCGTTCCGACGAAAGACATCCAGCTCTCCTCGTTCGGAACCAAACAATTCGATCCGCCGGTTGACGACGATCAGGTCGCCATCGATCGCAAGGTGGCTGCCGTAGCGGCTGTTCGCCGCCAGCCCGCCCGTCGGCTGCAACTCACCGGCATTTGTCCACGTGTCTCCACTCCAGTCAAAAACGTACACTTGTCCCGCATCCGTTCCGTTCACGTCGCTATTGCCGTCACCCATGACCACCGTGTCCGGCGTGAACGCGATCGACTTCGCCAGGCCGTCCACCGTTGGCAAGTTCCCGGAGATCACCACGTTCGACGCCACCCATTGACTGCCGTTCCAACGGTGGATCTTGAAGCCGGTTAAATTCGTAAAATCTCCACTGACGATCGTGTCCGCATCGACCAGCGCGTAATCGGGTCCGGCAGGAACGAATGAGGTGTCGCTCCAAATTCCACCGGACAGGCGATAGACCTTTTCCTCACTCGGTGTCGAGTTGGTGACCAGCAGCGTATCACCGGCCAGTAAGGCTTCTTCAACGGTATCCGCAATTCCGTCAAGGTCTTCAAAGAGTGCGGTTTCCTTGCGGAGGACCGTCACGTTCAGCGTATCGGTCGCCATATCGTTCGCCCCGTCGCTAACCGTCAGGAGGACTGTTTCCGGCGTGTCGTTCGCCGGGAAAAGTACGTCGACGATCTCCCCGCTGGCGCTTCCTCCGTTCCAAGTCCACTCCCACGAAAGGATTTCACCCGTGGCCGGCTGCGAACCGCTGCCATCCAAGCGCACCAGCACCACCTCGTCGCCATCGTTGTCCGCGATTTCGATATCAGTCCCGACAACGGCCGAAGGACCAAGCTCGTAGAGCGCCGTGATCGTGAGGTCACTGGAGACGTTCGAAAAATCGGTATCCCAACCCGTAAAACGCCAACCGGGATCGGAGGTGATGACCGGAGCGACGACAGGATTGAGAGCGCTGACAATCTGGCTCAACCCTCCCCCTCCCGTGCGGGTTCCGTGAAGACCTTCGTCGAAGGTCACGGTGAAAGTCTCGACGACATACTGAGCCGTCACCGCCATCGGCCCGAAGACATTCGAAAAATCGAGATTCCAGCCAGCGAAGAGCCAAGCCGGTTCGACATCAAAGGTAGGAGCCACCGCTGCAGTCCCTGCGTTGACCCTCTGAATGACGTCGCCACCCGTCAGGGTCCCGAGCTCACCCAGATCGAAATAGACGTAGTACTGCGGCGGGGACACCGTGATCGCCGTCTGGTCGGGACCTTCCGTCCCGGGTGAACCGAAATCGATGTTGGTTGGATCATAGCCGAGTTCCGTTGAAGTGGCCTTTGACCACGCCGGGAACTCGGAATTGTCGTCATCGATGCCGCCATTGAACACGAGCGCCACCCCGTTGTAGCTGGAGTCAGGGAAGAAGGTGCTGAAGACGAAATTAACGAAATCCACCTCAACCCCCTTTTCATCAACGAGCTGCAGTCCGCTCCCTCCGAAAGTAAAGTCGTAGTCATCGTAATCGTAGTCCGCGCTTGTGCCGGAGACGAGCGTACCTCCGAGATCCGCCGTCTGACCGAGGAGGGCGTAGGTTCCCGGCGCGACGACCACTGAAGACCCAATGGTGTGGGCTTGGGTTGAGGTGGTCTTGCGGATGCTCCAGCCGTTGAGATCCACACTTCCGGGTCCGGCATTGAAAATCTCGATATATTGCCCGATGGAATTTCCCGATCCATCGGGAGCCATCATGAACTCCGTGATGACGACTTTCCCGCCTGGCGTCGAGGGAAGCCCGTCCGTCGAGGCGAGATAGTTGCGGAAGATGCTGCCGGTTTCCGTCCCCCCAAGCAATTCGTCCTGCGGGTCCACGTTGGGGTCCGCCGTGCCTCCGTTCCAAAAAGCGACGGAACCTCCCGGTGCGGCGAAGTCGGTGAAGAGGATCTTGCCGGTGCCCCGGGGATCACCCAGTGAGGCCAGCTCGACGGTGCCTGCCGAAGTGTTTGGCTCAGCGACATCGTAGCCGCCGGAAAAGTCACGGAAGTTGATCCCGGTAAAGGTCTGACCCCGGAAATCGCCATAAGGACCATTGATGATGGGATGATCCACCTCGGGAATCACCCAGGTATCGACGCTTACAAAGTAGTCCGCCGTCGACGACGAACCAACGAGCGACGCCATCGCGCCATCGGCCGGGTGAGCGGTCACATCATTGCCGGTCACCAGCAGGTGTCCGCCGCCATTGACGTAGTTTTCGAGACTCGTGGCCACATTCGCCGGAATAACCGAGCCGGCGGACTGAAAACCCGTTTCCGAGTAAACCACGACGTCGAAGCTGCTGAGGAAGGTCGCATCGAGCAGATTGGCATAGGCATTGTCGTATTCCTCCTCGCGAAGGGTCACATCATAGCCTTCCTCACGAAGCTCGGCCGCCAGCTGGCGAAAGCCCTGCTGATCGCTGATCAGGAGAATCTGGGCGCTGGAGGTCGCGATGAGAGCGAGGATCAACCCGGCAATCAGGAAAAACTGCTCTAGGAAATGATCCTTGCCATGACGGATATTGTCCGGGGTTTTCATTGGAGAATTCGAATGACAAGTTGAGGACATCATGGCCTAAGGCGTCACGGAGGACATGGCAAAAGAACGGATCGGGCGTAATGGGCTGGAACCCAACCCGAAACAACTCATTCTGGAAAAGCTTCTCCTGTTCTGCATCCGCAAACTAAAAGTCCAGCCTCGCTTCCACAAAGAACGTCCGCTCCCGTGGCTGCTCAGCCTGTGTGATCAATGGGTTGAATTGGTAGTCTTGGTCCGTGAAATTCAGAATGCCCACTTCAAGTGACCCCCGGTTGTTGAAGAAACGGCGGCCAAGCGAGACATCGAACTGGGTCCAGCAGTCTCCGGGCTGGGCGACGGTGTATCCGACGTTGTCCTGCGACAGCATTCGCCCGCTCAGCTGCCCGAACCAACCGTTCGGGTGATTCCAGATCAGATAGGCCTCGAGATCATGGAGGTCGGTTTCTCCCGTCGGGGAGAAGCCAACTAGATCGCTTTCCAACTCGGCATGAGTGAAGGTGTAGCGGGCACCAACGGCCCATTGATCGCCGATCAGCTGGTTCACATGCGCCGTCATCCCCCATTCGCTGTAGTCCAGATTTTCCCGAATCGAGATGATCTCGGCATTCGGAATCGGAAAAACACCGATCGCCCGCTCTGCTTCCGCCGTTCTCTGGAAGCCCTCCAGACCGAGGTAGGTTCGGCAGGGAAGCTCCCAATCGAAACTGATGCCGGCGGTGTCAAAGAGCGGCGCCGGCAAGCCTCCGACCTCCGATTCATTGATCAGCGTCCGGAAGGATTGCGTGAAACCAGCCACCTGCGTCGGCTCGAGGCGCACACTTTCGTCAAAGGTCACGCCGCCCAGCGATCGGGTGTAGCCGAGCCGCATCGTGAATGCATCGACCGGGCTCCAGACGATCCCCGACTTTGGCAGGATTTCGGTCTGGCTTTCGCTGATGTCGGAGACCGGCGCGAGGCTCGTGTTCAGCGGAAACTCCTGATGATCGAAGGCGAGGCCCGCCGTGACCCAGAGCCGGGGAATGATTTCACGGGTGTAGTAGGTGTAGGCGACAAATCGCTGGTAGCCGGGCGATGCCGTGACAACATAAGGATCGCCCGGATAGATGAAGCCAAACTGCGGATTACTGAAGATATTGGTGGTCGGGAATTGCCCTCCATCGAAACGAGCACCGACAATCAGCGTGTCGTTCTCATCATTCCAAATGTGCTGAAGCTCACCGAAGTAGACTTCGGTTTCCCGCACTTGACTCAGGTCATTGGTAAACGCCGTGGGCGGACCCAGTGGGTTCGTGAAACGCGCAATCGAAGTGACGTCGCGATTGCTGATCTCCAGACGGTCTGTCAACACCCCGCCGAGCGCCAGCGTACGGCTGCCGGGCGACCATTCGTGTTGGTAGCCGACGATGGCAACCGGCGCCTGCTTCTGCTCCACGCGGAAATCAGGGTCGTAGGTCGTTTGGTCGTAGAGTTGCCGTAGGTCGCCACTGCTCGACTTCTGGAACTTGAAGTTGAAATAGAGACTGTCGCGCTCCGTGAGCGCATGCTTGAGCTGAAGGTATCCGGTGTAGCGCTCGACATCCTGATTGGGGCGGAAGCCGTCGGCATTGAAGGTATCGTAATCGAGGGCGACACTTGTCTGCCCGAAGCTGGCCTGAAGGGTCCCCGAGGTCAGCAACTCGCCATCACCGCGGTAGAGCGTGCGATTGGTGATGCGATAGGGTCTGACCGGAAAGAGCGCGGTGTATTCCTGCTGCGAGATGTTCTGCGGCAGCAGATCGGTGCCTGCCGGAGAAAGCAGGTTGGCAATGAGAAGCTCGTTGAACCATGGGGTCTCGTTGCGCAGCGAGACACGTCGGGGATCGCGGACGCTGTTGATGCTGTTGGAGAGGAAGAGGTGCGCGGAGGGATTGAGATAGTCGCTGACCACCGAACGACGCGCCTCTTCGAGACTCGTTTCAATCATGCCCACGTTCTCGTAAAGCGACGCCAGATTCGCCTCGCGAACCGAGCGGTCCTTATCGAGCAGGAAATCCGACCGGTAGACCGCGCGGTTGCCATTCAGTTCGATAGCTTCCTCCAGATTCTCGACGGCGGCATTGTAACGATAGGTCCTCTGATCGAAGAGGGCCTGATAGAAGGGCGCGGTCGGATCGCCGGGATCGAGACTCCTCGCCAGCCGGAACTCATTCGCGGCGCGCTCATTCAGATGAGCCTCGGCAAACGCCTTGCCAAGATAGCTCCTGAGAAAACTCCGATTGGGTTCCAGCGCCGCGGCGATGGTGATGGCTCGCAATGCCTGCCGGGGGTCATCGGATTGATAGAATGCCAGTCCCCGCCCCAGCCAGGCGTTCGCCAATGCCGGATCGATCTCGATCGCCGCGGAAAAATACTGCTGCGCCTCCGCAATCCGATTGAGCGACATCTCGAGATAACCCTTGAGGGAAATCGCCTGGGCATTCTTCGGGGTCAGCTCCAAAGCCCGGTTGATGGCCTCGATCGCCTGCTCATTCCGCCCGAAACTGAATTCCAGATCCGCGACCCGAGCCCAAGCGAATCCAAACTCCGGCGCGATCGCGGTTGCCTCGCGCGCCGCCTCAAGCGCTCCCTCCAGATCCGTCTGCGATTGCAAGGCATAGGACCTCGCGAGAAGCCCTGCAGGCGTGGCAGGCAAATCCATTTCACCAAGCTCTGCAGCAGGAGTCTTCACCACATCAATCAAACCCCGCAGAGCCTTCGAGATCTCACCCTGACCTCCCCGGGCAAGATCCGCCTCAACCGCATCGATCCGTCCACTGGCAAGCTTGACCACTGCCGAAAACCGGAACTGCTCCGCCGCCGAGGGATTGCCGGGAAGCAACTCAAGCGCTTCAAGAAGATCACCTTGGGCGTAGGCCGCCACCGATCGCTTCCATGCCCCTCCAAGCCCTGAAAACTGACTGGCGTCGACGATGCCCGGGTAATAAAGAAACCACTGGATCCGATCGGACGCATCGAGCATCGCCGTCTTGCGTGGTGCGCGGCCAGGCGAGACGATCCCCTGCTCGCCGCTGACCAGGTCAATCGCACCCAGCGCGTTGCGGAGTTCAACCGCGCCATCAAACAGCGACACCGTCGTTTCGCCGTTACGCCCGACTTCGACAACGAATTCCGTCCCGCGAATATTCAGACTCGCAGTCGGGGTCTCGATGTTCGCCTCCTGCTCGCTGCGACTGAAAAAATAGGCGACCCCACTTGCGAAATCGATCCGGCTCTTTCCCTCAGGGCGATCCTTCGGCGGTGGCTGAAGCCGCAAACTGGTGTACTCGCTGACCCTGAGCAATCCGCCCGTCGACAATTCCAGCGTCGCCTGGCTGAGCTCCCCGGTCCGGATCTGCTCCGACCACTTCAGTTGATCCCCGGTTTTCGCGGAGACCCACGCCGTCTTCGCCGGCGACCGATCGACCTGATTCTCGACCACCACGAACTTTCCCCCTTCCTCCCCCTGGGCAAGCCCGGCATCCACGAAAATACCAAGCAATCCGAACAACAGCCATCGCCCGCATGCCCTGCGGAATTCCCAAACATTTCCAAGCTCCCCTACAAGACCTTCAAAAAATTGTGTCCATCTTGAGCCGTAATTCATCCAAATCGTTCATTGTCAGGCATCTTGACTGCTAGCATGCATCGCCGAACCCGCGCCACGCCAAGCAGGCATTCGCAGCAGAAAGCAGACCAGTCATAGAATTCCCATGCTCCAGCACCCCGATCCAGCCGAAGAAAGCTCCGCAGACCCCAAGGCATTCAAGATCAACCCACGAGCGGAATCGGTGACGGACGTGGTTTTCCTCAGCGTCGTCCACACCCACGTCAACTTCACCTTCATCTCCGACCACAAGGCCTACGTGATGATCTACGTGAATTCGATGATCATCGGCGCCCTGACAACCATCCTCCTGCCGCGGCTTTCGGAGCATCCCGAGCTGACGATCCCCGCCATGCTGATGCTGATCACATGCTTCGTATCGCTGAGCTACAGCGTGCTGGCCATCCGACCCCAGATCGGGACCGGCCTCACCAGCCGGGACATGGTCCGGAATCGTGAAGCAAACCTCCTCTACTTCGGCAATTTCCACAAGATGTCCCTCGAGGACTTCCAGTGGTCGGTCCAGCAGGTATTCAAGGACGACGATCACCTGTCTCTCAACATGGTTCGTGACCTCTACTTTCTGGGAAAGGCTCTCGGCGTCAAATACAAGCAGGTGCGGACGAGCTACAACATCTTCCTCTTCGGCATGCTCCTGACGGTTCTGATCTTCGTGGTGAGCGTCTTCAACGAACTAAACCCCTGAATGCAGATCACTCAGGAACCGCCGGCTGACTCACGAAGCCTTGCAGCCTGTCACGCATCAAGCGCAGCCAGTCAAGCCGCGTGACGAAGCGATCGTCCGCGAGCCACCGCTCGACCTGCGACAAGGCGGCTTGATCCCGTCTTCTTCGTTCGGCTCCGTCCGGAATGATCGTCGTGGTGAGCAAATTACTAGAGACCATGTAGTTCGCATTGGGAAAGATCTGCGCGAAGACATCCAGCTGTTCGACACTGCGCTCCGGATCCAGCAAAAATTCCTCCACCTGCTGCCGTTGCTCCGGTTCCGACAAGTCGGCTCGCGCCACCATCTGGGCATGCATCGCATCGCTCCCATCAAGGAGTTCGGCCGACTCATCCAAGGCCGCGATCATCTCCGCGGGAGACGCCACGACGAGGCGGTCCATCGTCAGAAAAGCGGCATGCCGGACAGCCCCCGCATTGCCTGAAGGATCCGCCAGCATTTCCGCCAAGCGAGGAGTCAATTCGACCGCCCTCGCATGCACGACCACATCGAAGGCTTCCAGAAATCCCACGCTCGGCTCCTTCATCCACGATTCCACCCCAATCATCTGCTCCCATTTCCCGATCAGATAGTCCGACGATTCCTCCAGATCCGGATGGGCCCACGCATAGTTCCGCAGGCACAGCGCCCACTCGTCCGGGTGGGTCGGCTCGGACAGGATCTGCTCGGCCACCTCGCCCGCACGCTGTTTGTCGAGTTGACCCAACCAATCGATCAAGGCAACCCGCAGACTCGTCGGCTGGTCGAGCTTCCCGCCTTCACCAATCGCAAACGACATGCCGGTCGCCGCGTTCCCGCTCGAATCGGAAAGAAAGTCCGCGATCACCTCGACCGCGTCCTCTCTGGGCATCGAGAACAAAGCTTCCTTCAACTCGGAAAGGATCGCCGCTGACTCTCCCGGATTCTCCGCTCCCGATAGCCCGACCAGCGCCGCATTCAACAAGCCCTCGACCTCTTTTGTTCCGTCCCGATCCTGCATCCCTTCAGTGACTCCAAGCTGCCGGTCATCGTCGGTTGCGGCCTGGCGCGAGACCAGCAGCGCCACCAGCAAGAGGACCATGATGGCAGCCATCCAAGCGATGGATCTTTTCTTCAAACGACCTCTAGATGGGAATCATCGATCAGTTCGACAAGCCTCAATCCAGATTTCGACCCAAGCCTTGCCTCCAAGCTCCCGTCATCTCCCATGAGAAGACCCTTCAGAATGACTCGAGGTTCGATCCCACGATTGCAAGCGGCCTGACTACCCCTGAAGAAGCCGGATTGATCCGACTCCGGGTAGATGTAGCTCAGGCGGTCACGAAAGCGGGAGAGTCCCCCGTCCCATCGACCCCTTTGGATGGTTCTTGAATTCATTCCGGGTTTTTGTTTAATCGCAAATGCCCGAATGGAGATCGCCAACCATTGGGACTCAATCCCCAACCCTATAGATCCCATGCTCGACTGGACCCTAATCTTTCTCGTAATTGCCATCATCGCCGCCGTCCTCGGATTCTCCGGCATCGCCGGCCAGGCGGCCAGCATCGCCAAGATCCTGTTCATTGTCTTCCTGATCGTCTGGGTGGTGACTCGAATCCTCTAGCAGGATCGATTCACCGGCGGATGCAACCGAACGTGGAGGAAACCAAATTCATCAACGAACAGGATCAGATCGTGGTGAAATCCCGCGGCAATCACGGCCCGGCGACCGTCCAACTCTTTGACAGCAAGACCGGTCGTCAGGAGGGCAAGGTGATGGCCTATGAGATCACCGACGATCAGCCCCTCTGGGCCGCCGGCATGGGTCAGTGATCGCCATCCAATCCGAACAGGCGGTGGTCGCCCTTGAAAGACCTGGCTCCCTACTGCTTCGAAGCATCCGGAGCTTTGGGTTTACCCGCACTGACCACGTGGAAATCCTCGTCGATCCGGGTGTCGACCGTCATCTCTTCGGGTGTCGTCACGACCAGCATCCCTGGCCCGGCGAGTTGATGGATCCGTTGGGCGAAACCAAGCGGCATCACCAGATTCGCTTTAATCTTCGCCGCTAGATTGGAGGCGTCTTTCTTCCCCGAGGTGCTGAGTGTCGCCCAGTGGGTGGCTGGCGGTTCCGGATTGACGAGGACTGCCGAAGAAGCGGTTTTCTTTCCGTCCTTCTCGGGGGCGCTCTCCACCTTGTCCTCAAGCATAAGCATGACAGCAGTCGGAAGTTCGATCGAAGGATCATTCAACTTGAGTGGCGCGCTTCCGATCAGCACACCACCGCGGAAGATCTCCACCTTTTCGTGTTTGCCACTGATGAACATCGTGACACTCCCCAATCGACTCAATTCGGGCTTCCACATCACCGAGTCGTCCAACTCATCAAGCTCCCCATCCTCGATCGCCTTCTCTTCCAAGCCCAGAAGGGCGGCTGCCGGCTCGGTTCCCTGATGGGGAGGATGGCCCTTCTGAGTGATCACTACGGTGGTGCCCTTATGAGTCACCTCGAAGAGCTTCTTCGCAAAACTATAGGGCAGGTGCACGCACCCGTGGGACGAGGGATAACCGGGAAGCCCACCGGCATGAAGCGCAATTCCAGACCAGGTCAGACGTTCCGAAAACGGCATGGATGCATTGTTGTAGGTGCTCGAGTGATGGTCCGCATCCTTGTTGAGGATTTGAAAAATCCCGGTCGGTGTCCGATGTCCCGGCTTGCCCGTGCTGACCGGCGTTTTTCCGATCTCCACGCCATTGCGGAAGACGAGCGCTTGCTGATCATCCAAATCGACCACGATCAATACCGGCCCGCTCGTTGATTTTTCAGGATCCCATTCATACTCTGCCTCCCAGTTGTCCGGAATATAGGCGGAGGCAAGAGAGGCAGGCAGCAAACCGAGGGCAACGAATGATGAGAGAAAACGACGGCGGAACATGATGAGGAAGGAAACGAGTTAAATGATCGGCAAAGCCTAGAGAGGAGAACGGGAGGTGCAAGAATTGTTGAAATATCATCGGGATTTGCCCTGAAGCCGGCTCCGACTCCAGCCCGCTTGGCCGCTACTAAATCGAGCGAATTCTTGATGCCAGCCCCTCTTTTTTGGTTGCCTCTGCCATGCGAGTCTCCAGTGCCTTACCCTTCCTGCTTGTTGCGATCATTGCCTTGGCTCATCCGGCAATGGCACAGAGTCAGATTGCAGCTCCGCCCGAAAAGACAGCGCCCCTGGGAGCCACACCCGAAGCCGCATCGCCTCCCGAGCCCGAGGTTTCACCCGCAGCAGTGACTCCGGCCAGCCCTCTCGTCTGGTGGAATCGTGAGATCACCACCTTCCGCTCCACCACCGCCCAGCTCAGCCCCGAGGCACGCACGGTGGACGCCAAGGAAAAGTTCGATCAGTTCTCCGATCAGCTTCTCGAGTCGCCGATCACGACCGAAACTGCAGAGGTCGATGGTGAAGAGACTACCCGCTTTCTCGTCGGCGACGAATACCTCTTCTCCCTACTCGCATCCGACCTCGACGAACTTGCCGGTCAGTCGCTAAAGGAGGAAAGCCAACAGATCGCTTCCAGAATGGAGGAGATCCGCCAGGCTCGCCTCGAGCAGGGTTCGGCGGAAGCCATCGCCAAAGGGGTCACCAAAGCGGTTGTCGCCACCGTCATCTTCATTGCAGCCCTGTTCGTCTTGCGAATGGTCAGCGGCAGACTCGCACTTTTCGTCGAAAGACGGATCAGAAGCTGGAAGCGTCTCAGACTCGCCCGCACTGACCTCAGGCCTCACTTCGGACTTCTCGGCAAGCAGTTCATCCGGGTGTTGTTCTTCCTGTTCGGCTTCTACCTCTTCTGCATCTGGGTCGCCTTCGCCTTCAACCAGTTCCCACTCACTGAACCTCTCGGCGCCGCCTTTACCGAACACCTGAAGTCCTTTGCAACAGGCATCTTGAAGACCATGGTGGCCGCCATTCCCGGACTCGCGACAGCTGCGCTGATCCTCTTCGTCACCCGCTGGCTGGCCAACCTCATCGATCGCGTCGTCCGCAGCATGGGCGATGACAGTGACTCTGGAGTTCTCGCGAACGATGCGGCGAAAGCCACCCGCCGGATCTCCGTTGCCTGCGTCTGGATCATCGGCGTCGTCCTCGCCTATCCCTACCTCCCCGGTTCGGGAAGCGATGCCTTCAAAGGGATCAGTGTCCTCCTTGGCCTGATGGTCTCACTCGGCTCTTCCGGGATGATCAATCAGGTGATGAGCGGCTTCGTACTGCTCTACTCCGGCTCCGTTCGCACCGGTGAATACATCAAGGTCGGCGAAATCGAGGGCACCATCACCGAAATGGGCATCCTCGCCTGCAAGGTTCTCACCCCGCCCGGAGAGTTTCTGATCATCCCGAATGCGGTGATGATCACCAACCCGACCACCAACTACTCCCGCCTCAAGAAGGACACCGGCGTCCCAATCAGCTCGGTCGTCACCATCGGCTACGATGCCCCCTGGCGGCAGGTCCACGAACTCCTGATTGCCGCCGCGAACGAGACTCAAGGCATCGTCGCAAGCCCGGAACCCAGGGTGCTCCAGAAGGCCCTTTCCGACTGGTATGCCGAATACACCCTGACCATCTACGCTGCGGAGCCGCAGGGGCGGGGTGCGATTCTCTCCGAGCTCAACGGCCACATCCAGGACGCCTTCAACGAGGCCGGCATCCAGATCATGTCCCCACACTACCAGAAGGACCCTCCCCAGCCCATGGTCATCCCGAAAGACCGTTGGTTCCCCTCATCGCCCGGAAAGGAATAGCCGCGGAGAGCGGAGATCCACCACCAACAGCCTACGGAGCGATCGGACCTGAAAGAATCGATTCCTTCAGGGCAACTTGGGACCATGATCGCGCGAATGGGTGGGATCCTGGAAACGCTGCCCTCAGTCCAAGTCGAGTTCATTACCCCGTCACGACGTCCGGCCTGACCTCTGGCGAATTGCATAAAAGTAATTCGAATCATCCTCTCCATCCTGATCCGGATCCTGCCTGGCCTGACCGCCCTGCCGAGACCCGCGGAACTCGTTCATTGACACTGCGTTCCCTCCCCCTAGTCTCCGCGCGTCCGCGCCGGGGCCACCCTATTTGAATCCCGGAAATCGGACGCTTTTCGAAAAGCAAACCATATCCACTGATTCAGATGGCAACCCGAAAGAAGACCGCTAAGAAAGCGGCAAAAAAAGCGGCCTCCTCGAAGGCTCCGAAGTACGTCTACACCTGGGGCAACGGCAAAGCCGACGGCCACGGAAAAATGAAGGAACTCCTGGGAGGCAAGGGCGCGAACCTCGCCGAAATGACCCTCATCGGTCTACCCGTTCCCGCCGGCTTCACGATCACCACGGAAGTCTGCACCTACTTCTACGATAACAAGCGTACTTACCCGAAGGTCCTCCGCTCCCAGATGGAAGCAGGCGTGGCCAACATGGAAAAGATCATGGGCTACAAGTTCGGAGATGCCGAAGGCTTCCCGCTCCTCCTCGCCGTCCGCTCCGGCGCACGTGACTCGATGCCGGGCATGATGGACACCGTCCTCAACCTCGGCCTCAACGACGCCACCGTCGAAGCCCTTTCCAAAGCGACCAACAACGAACGCTTCGCATGGGACTGCTACCGCCGCTTCATCCAGATGTACGGCGACGTCGTACTTGGAGTGCAGAAACTTCCCGGTGAGGATCACGAACCTTTCGAACACGTCATTGAGTCCTACAAGGAGAAGAACTACGGCAAGGACATCGTCGACTCCGACCTGACCGCCGAGGACAACAAGGCCCTCGTCACTGCTTTCAAGAAGCTCGTCAAGGACCGCACCGGCCAGGGCTTCCCTGAAGACCCATGGGAGCAGCTCGAAGGAGCCGCCGGCGCCGTCTTCAGCTCATGGATGAACGACCGCGCGATCGTCTATCGACGCAAGTACGGCATCCCCGCCGCATGGGGAACCGCCGTCAACATTCAGGCCATGGTCTTCGGCAACACCGGTTCCAACTCCGGTTCCGGCGTGGCATTCACCCGCAACCCGGCCAACGGCGAAAACGAACTCTACGGTGAGTTCCTCGTCAACGCCCAGGGCGAAGACGTCGTCGCCGGTGTCCGCACGCCCGACGCTGTCGCCGGCATGGCCCAGGCTCTGCCGAAGGCATTCAAGGACCTGATGAAGGTCCGTAAGATCCTCGAGAAGCACTTCAAGGATGTGCAGGACGTCGAGTTCACCATTCAGGACGGCAAGCTTTACATGCTCCAGACCCGCAACGGCAAGCGCACCGCGGCTGCCGCACTGAAGTTCGCCGCCGACATGGTCAAGGAGAAGCTCATCGACTGGCAGACCGCCGTCACACGCAACCCCGCCGATCAGCTTGACCAACTCCTCGCACCGGTCTTCGACACCAGCGAGGTCAAGAAGGCCAAGATCATCGCCAAGGGTCTCCCTGCTGGTCCAGGTGCTGCCTCCGGAAAGATCTACCTCAACGCTGACCGCGCTGAAGCCGCCGCCAACGATGGTGAAAAGGTGCTCCTCGTTCGCGTCGAGACTTCCCCGGAAGACCTTCGCGGCATGATCGCGGCGGAAGGCATCCTCACCGCTCGCGGTGGCGTTTCCTCGCACGCCGCTCTCGTTGCCCGCCAAATGGGCAAGGTCTGCGTCTGCGGTGCATCCGGAGTCGACGTCGACTACGAACGCAAGACCGTCAAGGCAGGAGGCAAGACCTTCAAGGAAGGCGACTTCCTTTCCATCGACGGCACCGCCGGCACCGTTTACGGTGGCGAGCTTGCCACCGAGCCATCCGAGATCATCACCGGCCTCATTCACAACAAGAAGTCGTCACAGAAGACCGAGAAGTATCAGAACTTCGTCCAGCTCATGGAATGGTGCGCCGCGGCCACCAAGATGGGTGTCCGCACCAATGCCGACACTCCCGAGCAGGTCAAGACCGCCGTTGCATTCGGCGCGGAAGGCATCGGCCTGACCCGCACCGAGCACATGTTCTTCGAAGGAGACCGCATCACCGCCATGCGTCAGATGATCCTCGCCGAGAATGAGACCGATCGCCGTGCAGCGCTCAAGACACTCCTCCCGCATCAGCGCAAGGACTTCTTCGGCATCTTCAAGGCGCTTGCCGGCAAGCCCGCCACCATCCGCCTGCTGGATCCACCGCTCCATGAATTCCTTCCCCACACCAAGGAACAACAAATGGGGCTGGCACGCAGCCTCGGCGTGAAGGTGGAAAGCATCATGCAGCGCGTCCACGACCTGCACGAATTCAACCCAATGCTCGGTCACCGTGGTTGCCGTCTCGCCATTTCCTACCCGGAGATTGCCGAGATGCAGGCCCAGGCCATCTTCGAAGCCGCCGCGATGTGCGTGAAGAAGAACATCCCGGTGGAACCGGAAGTCATGGTCCCACTCGTCGGCTACGCCCGCGAACTTGAGCTTCAGGTGGACATCATCCACCGCGTCGCCAAGGAAGTGATGGCAGCGAAGAAGGTCAGCTTCAAATACCTCGTTGGTACCATGATCGAAGTCCCTCGCGGCGCGATCACCGCTGACGAGATTGCCGAGCACGCCCAGTTCTTCTCCTTCGGCACCAACGATCTCACCCAGACCGCTCTCGGCGTCAGCCGCGATGACATGGGCTCGTTCCTCAACAGCTATACCGAGAACGACATCTTCCCGAAGAATCCCTTCGCTTCGCTCGACACCGTCGGCGTCGGCCGCCTGATGGAAGTGGCTGCCCGCAAGGGCCGCGCCACTCGTCCGAACATCAAGCTCGGCATCTGCGGTGAGCACGGGGGTGACCCGGACTCGGTGAAATTCTGCCAGACGCTCGGCCTCAACTACGTCTCCTGCTCACCTTATCGCGTGCCCGTCGCCCGCCTCGCCGCCGCCCAGGCTGCGATCGCCGATGGCTCAGCGCCCAAGGTCGCCAAGAAGACCGCGAAAAAGGTAGCGCGAAAGGCTTCCAAAAAGAAGGTCGCAAAGAAGAAGTAAGGCCAAATCCTGACTTCAACTGAAGATTCCCAACCACCCCGTTCGCTTCTGCGGACGGGGTGGTTTTTTTTGATGGCGGCAGACACTCTTGTCTGCGGCGCCCCATCCTGAGAGGGTGCCGAAAGCAAATGACCTGAACACTTCTCCAACTTCCACCCATGTCTCCCGACGAAGAACTCCAACGCGCCGCCCGCGCCGCCGGCTTGGCCGATGGCGCTCGACACATCTTCCTCTGCGCGGACCAGACCAAGCCCAAGTGCTGCGACCGCGAAGCCAGCCTCGTCGCCTGGAACTTTCTCAAAACCCGGCTCTCCTCCCTCGGCATGGATGCCCCCGCCATCCTGCGCACCAAGGCCAACTGCCTGCGCGTCTGCCTACGCGGTCCCATCGCCGTCGTCTATCCGGAGGGCATCTGGTACCACTCCTGCACGCCTGTGGTCCTCGAAAGGATCATCACCGAACACCTGATCGGCGGCGTCCCCGTCGAGGATCACACCATCAGCGTGTAGCTGCGGCGGCCCGCCGCAGGCCGTGCGAGGGGCGGCCCGCCACCCTGCTTTTTTTTTCAGAAAGCTCAGCCTGCCACGAGCCGCGACCGCATCGCGACCCCTCTTTTCCCTTCCGAATTCGGCGGAGAGTGATACGACTCATGAATCGTATCATCATAACCCACTCCGATGCCTGAAACCCACTCATCCGCATCCGCGCCGGAAACCCTCCGAAACGCCGTCATCCGCCTCGCCGGACATTCCCAGGACGGCATTCAGTCCATCGGTGCCTTCCTCGCGCAACTCGCCGGCTCCACCGCGCAGGACGTCATGACCTACATGACCATCCCCAGCACGATCTCGGGCGGCCCCTCCATTTTCCAAGTCCATCTCGGCTCAGGAAAAGTCCTCCATCCAGGCGACGAAGCCGATACCCTCGTCGCCTTCTATCAGGACTCCTACGACAACCACCTCTCCTCGCTTCGCGACGGCGGTATCTGTTTCTACGACAGCGATCAGGTCGACGAACTCAACACCGAGCGCAACGTCATCCACATCGGTGTTCCTTTCACTTCCGCCGCCATCGAAGCCATCGGCGGATCTGCCAAGGACCGCGGCAAGAACATCTTCGTTCTCGGCGTGCTCTGCGCGGTCTACAAGCTCGACCGCGAACGCATCACTGAAATCATCACCCGCAAGTTCGGCCGCAAGTCCGAAGACATCCTGCGCAACTCGATGCTCGCCTTCGACGCCGGCTATGCCTGGCCCGTCCACGATATCCACCACATGCCTTTCGCCCCGGGCGAAAACGCGGAAGCAAACCGCCTCTCGACCGACGGCAACACCATGCTCGCCACCGGACTCATCGCCGGCGGTTGCCGCTTCGGCGCCGGCTACCCGATCACCCCATGGACCAGCATCATGGAAATGCTTCGCTCCGAACTGCCGAAGTACGGCGGCATGTTCATCCAGGCGGAAGACGAACTCGCTGCCGTCGCGATCGCCATCGGCGCCGCCTACTCCGGCCACCTCGCCATCACCGGCTCCTCCGGCCCCGGCCTATCCCTCAAATCCGAAGCCATCGGCTACGCCTGCATGGCCGAGATCCCGCTCATCGTCGTCAATATCCAGCGCGGCGGCCCATCAACCGGCCTGCCAACTTCGGTCGAGCAATCCGACCTCATGCAGGCCATCTACGGCTCCCACGGCGATGCTCCACGCGTCGTCCTCGCCCCGCGCGATGTCGAAGACTGCTTCTACACCGCGCTCGAAGCCTGCCGCATCGCCCGCGAGTATTCCACGCCCGTCATCATTCTTTCCGATCAGGCCATCGCCACCCGCATCGAAGCCTTTCCCGAGCCGGATCTCGACGTCCACTGGAAAGAACCGACGCTCGACCTCAACGAACGTGACGCAGACTTCAAACCGTATCCGTTAGATAAAATCACGCGCCACTCGCCGCCAGGCTCGCGCTCTTCGGAAGGCAAGTATCCCGTCGTCACCGGCCTCGAGCACGACGAATGGGGCCACCCTTCGAGCAACCCGGAGAACCACAAGGCAATGACCGCCAAGCGTCGCGAGAAACTGGTCAAGCTCGCCAACTCGCTGCCAGCACCTGACTTCCACGGCGACGAGCAAGGCGACATCCTCTTCGTCGGCTGGGGTTCCACCTATGGCCCCATCCTTGAAGCCACTGAAAAACTCCGGGCCGCTGGCCACAAGGTCGGATCCCTTCACATCCGCCACATCCACCCCCTGCGCAACGGACTCGGCGACATCTTCCAGCGCTTCACCCATATCATTGTTCCCGAAATGAACGACTGCGGAGTCTACGGTCACGGCCAACTCGCCACCCTGCTCCGCTCCACCACCTGCAACCCCGCCATCCAATCCCTCAACAAAGTCGAAGGCATCACCTTCCGCGTCAGCGAGATCGTCGAAGGCGCCACCACCATCCTCGCAAAATAGCGGACAGACGACTCCAACCCACGCCTAACAGCTTTCAGCTTTCAGCATTTCAGATTTCAGCTTTTCAACCCATGAGCGCTCCCACCGAAAAACTCACCAAGAAGCAACTCAAAGCCGACCACCCCACCTGGTGCCCGGCCTGCGGTGACTTTGCCGTTCTTGCTTCCTTCTTCAACGTCGTCCAGAAGCTCGGACTTCCTCACGAGAAAATCGTCTGCGTCGCCGGCATCGGCTGCTCCTCGCGCTTCCCCTACTTCGTCAACACCCACGGCATCCACTTCATCCACGGCCGCGCCCTGCCGCTCGCCACCGGCATCTCGCTCTCCCGTCCCGACCTCCACGTCTTCGTCTTCGGCGGCGATGGCGATGGCTACTCGATCGGCGGCAATCACCTCACCCACGCCGCGCGCAAGAACGTCAACCTGTCCTATGTCATCATGGACAACTACGTCTACGGTCTGACCAAAAATCAAACCTCTCCGACGACTCCCATCGGTCGCAAATCGAAGACCGACCCGCGCGGCGCCATCGATCGCCCGATCAACCCGATGACCCAGCTCGTCGCCACCGGTGCCACCTTCGTCGCCCGCACCCACGCCGCGCAGGTGAAGCACATGAACGAAATGTTCGAGCGCGCCATCCTCCACCCCGGCTTCGCCGTCGTCGAAACCCTTTCCGAATGCACCATGTTCTACCCCGGCGCTTTCGACTCCGGAAACCCGCGCAAAGGTGGTGAGTTCAACCTCGTCGATGAAACCACCCAGGACCTTGAGTCCACCGACGCCGCCCTCAAGCTCGCCGAAGACAACTCCCCGGGAAAGTTCGGCGTCTACTTTGAAAAGAAGCTTCCCACCAAAAACGAGCTCGAATGGCAATGGGTCAAGGATGCCCAGGCCGCCGCCCCCGACATCTCCGGCAAGGACCTGCTCCGCAAACGATTCGCCTCGATGCGGTGAATATGGAGAAGAAGTTTTCAACTTCTTCCGCCTCACCTCAAGACCACCATCCTCCACAAGGCCCCTCTACCTTCTTACTCTTCTCCCAACGAGCAACGAACTTCAAAAGTCCGTCTCCATATTCTGCCTTCCTTCAACACGGTTGAGCCAAGCTCCACGTCTTGTCTTTCATCGTTCGTAGTTCCGCCTTCAGGCGGTCGAAGGACCCCGAGAAACCGCCTGAAGGCGGAACTACAAACGACTTGTCCGACGCTCACAGGAAATTTATTCGTTCCCATTCCTCCCACCCGCACCCGGCACTGGTGGATTGACTGATCCCAAAGGTGATGGCGGCGGCATGGGCGGAGATCCACCACCTGGAATATTTGCCCCAGGAGCTTTCACCCAGGCCGGAGCCTTGGGTGTCACATCGGCATAGATCGCCACCAGGGCCATACCAATCAATCCCACCATGCCGGCGAAACCGGCAGTCATCGCGGTCGTCATGGCGACGACGAAGGGCGTGAAGATCAAAAGTCCGACGACCATGAAACTCGGCTTCACTTCGTAGGCGTGAATCACGAGGCGCAATCGTGACCGTGCCAAGCCGAGGCCCATCATCACGAAGCAGAGGGTCGCGGCGATGGCATTGAGATGCCAGAAGACGCCCGACCCGCGATTGAAGGCACCGCTCGCATAAATCGCCACGCCACCTGAGACGGTCGCGGATCCAACGAACAACAACATCGTCGCAATGCGTGCTCCGAGCCCGCGGAACGACGAAGCTCCAATCGCGCCCGCGCACATCACGGCCGAGAGCGCCAGCACCGTCATGGTGCAGGCCAGGTCACGAATCAGTTCGACCCCACCAATCTGATAACGAACGATGACATAGGGCAGCAGCGAGAACAAAGTCAGCACGCTCAGCGACCACAGACTGAAGAACTTTCCGCGCACCACTTTCCAGCGGCTCAGTTTTGTTAGAAGCAGGAGTTCGTGGTTTCCCTCGTCAAGTTCCTGCCCCATCAGCACCAGACCACCCAGCGGCATGATGACCGCGCAGATGGCAGTGATCGCCAACCACAGTGGCCCGGACGAGAACAGCATCTCGATATTCAGCATTCCGACGAACTCGGAAAAGCGATCCTGAGCTCCGGTCTGGAACTCGAGCACGACCGCACCCACGGCGAGAATGTGGACGCCAAGAAAAGGGATGATGAAGCTGCCGCGCCGCATGTTCTGGCGCATCTCCTTCACCAGCATCGGCCCGAAGCGGTCAGGCAGGTCGTGTTTGATCACGGCTTCCACGCTCGGCATGGTCGACGATCTCATTCGCCGCCGCAAGTCGCGAGCTGACGGCCACTCAAATTTCACAAAGCAGCCGTCGTGAAGAGCCGGTGAAGGGGCTCCCAGCCGGCAATGGGTTACTTTTTCTTGAGCGCCGCTGGCTGGCTGTCGTCGCACTCCAGATCACCCGTGGCATACTGCATGCCGTTGAGGATGAATCCCAGCATCTCGGGCTCCTCGAAGGTCTGCGCATTGTGCGACGGAGAGCAGAAAAACACGCGACCCTTCTTGTGAGCCCGGATCCACGCCATGTAGCGTGGAAGGTCTTCCAGTTTTTTGAGCTTCGGATTCGGTTTCAGCTCATCGATTTTCATTTCGAGCAAAGGATGAAAGTCCAAGTTCGCGTAGGCGCGATTCATGATGTAGGGCTCGTCAAAGTAAATGAAAGGCTCGCCACCAAAGGGCTCAAGCATCGGGTGACCATCGCTCGCGGGATAAAGAGTGATCTCCTGCTGAGGTGGGTGGAAATCGAAACTCCCGCCAACCAGCGCACTGAACTCATCCGACTTCGCAAAGTTCGTGATGCCCCCATGGAGCAGCACCAGTCCTCCGCCATTCTCCACGTAGGAAACCAAACTGCGGTAGAGCTTGGTCGCCAGTGCTTCGCGCTCTGCTTTCGGCATCGAAGCATACTCTTTCCCGTGCACCTTCATCTTGTTGATGAGCACGTCACGGAACATGTCGCGGTCTTTCCCGTCAGGACAATTGTTGTTCAGGACAATGGCGTCGTACTGGCTGATGTTCTCGGGAAGGAACTCCTTGATGTCCTCGCTCTCAACAGATGTGTAGGCTCCGGTTTTATCACCGAGAATCTTGACCACCGCCTTGGTGTGCGGAATGCACCAGTGGACGAAGCCGGTATTGAGGGAAAAGATGAGCACCTTCCGTTCTTCAGTGCTCTTGACCGGGGCACTGTCTGGAGCCGTTTCCCGGATCTTTGCCACCCACTCGTCACTAAATTCAATGACGGGCGCTTTTTGGGCAAAGGCGGCCTGAGGCACGACGCTGGTCAGGACAAATGCGGCAAGGAGTAGATCTCTCATGGCGGGGATTTCAGGCAATATCGCGCGCGCCGTCGAGGCAATCCTACCGCCCGGCAGAACAGGTTCCCCACATCAGGGCGAGTGGGTGGCCAGATCCGGAATGAAGAGATTTTTTACCGCCAAGACGCCAAGTTCACCAAACCAAACCGATCAAAAGCGAGATGGTTGGCAGTATAGCCCGGTTTGAAGTCCTTGGTTTGGAGCTACCTTGGCGAACTTGGCGCCTTGGCGGTTCTACTTCTTCCCATTCAAGCAGCGATTTTCAACAAACGATCCCTGAGGTAGGAGCCCTGCCCGGCAGAAGTCCTTGTGATGGCTTTTCATCTCAGGAAGAGCGCCCCGCGAAGCCGAAGCTGCGCGCCGTTCGAAATTGCGTCAGTCTATCAGCCCGCAAAGCCATTCGACGGCAGACCGGACACACCCAGCCCGCGGATCACCAGCAAGCGCCCGGCATGCTCCTCGACTTCTGTCTTATGAATTCCGGTCGTCACGTAGAGATCCGCCAGTTCCGGCCCGCCGAAGGCGCAGGCTGTCGTTTCGAGACAAGGCAGGTCGATCTTCCTCAGCTCCTCGCCGCTCTCCGGTGAAAAGCAGGCGACGCAGGCACCGTGACAGAAGGCGATCCACAGATGGCCATCGGCATCGATCGTCATGCCATCGGGCGAGGCCTCATGATGGGAAGTGTCCACCACGCTTCTCATATTGGTGAGATGACCCTCGGCGTAATCGAAGGCCAGCACCTCCTTGCGTGGCGTATCAATGTAGTAACAGACATCGCCGGCCGCATTCCACACGATGCCGTTCGAGTTGGTCACCGGACCAAAGACCTCGTGGATCGAGGCATCGTGATCGAGACGATAGAGCCGGGCGTCGCCGGTCTTTTTCACCAGGCTGATCGTTCCGGCGAAAAACCGGCCGTCCGGCGAACACTTGCCGTCATTGAAGCGATTGTCGGATTTATCGGGCTCCGGATCACCGATCGCCGTGAGCGCCCCGCTTTCCGGATCGAGGAAATGGAAGCCGCTGTCACCGGCAATCACCAGCCCGCCGGCCTCGCGCGGCACCACCGTGCCGACCCGCTCACCGACGTCCCAGGTTTTCTCTTCCCCGCTCGCCGGATCAAAACGAATGACCCGATGGCCCTCGATATCCACGTAGTACAACGCACCCTCCCACCAGATCGGGCCTTCACCCCACTTCGATCGGATCTCTCCCGCAGTTTCGATTTTCATGTGGCAGAAGGCTATTTCAGAGCGACCGAGCGGCGCAATCGCCGACTTCATGGATGGAAAAGGGATTTGTCAGATCGCTGTTGGCGGGGTATCTCATTGCCTCCCAGTACTTACTGGTATTCCGTCTTCTGAAGAATCCATGACCCGCCGTATCGCTCTCATCCGACTGATCCTCGTGTCGTTGTTGGCCTCCAGCCTCAGCGTCTCCGCGCAGTGGGAGGAAAAAACGATCAATGGCCGTGGGTATGTGAGCACGACCTCGATCAAAAGCTACTATGGCTTCAGCTCCTTGGAGAACAATGGCAAGAGCGTGAGTCTCGAAAAAATCGTGGTCAAAAAGCAGGGCAATACGTCGGCGAAATCGCGAATCGTCCTCAACCTCAGGGTCGGCTCGCAGGAGTGCCTGATGAATGGGGTGAAGTTCATCTTCACCTACCCCGCCATCGCCTCCGGCGGGAAAGTCTGGATCTCGAAATTGGATCTGGTGAAGCTCGTGCATCCCGTGCTGATGCCCGGAGACATTCGTGAAGCTGCGAATTTCCGCACGGTGATCATTGATCCTGGCCATGGCGGCAAAGACCCGGGCGCAACGAACAGTCTCGGCACCGAAGCCTCCTACAACCTCAAAGTGGCCAACTACCTCAAGGAGAATCTCGAAAAGCTCGGCTACAAGGTGATCATGACCCGCAATTCGAACCGCTACCTGACGCTTCAGCAGCGGGTCGATATCGCCAACCAATGCCGGGAGAACGCCGTCTTCATTTCCATTCACCACAACTCCGGGCAGTCCAGGGCCCGCGGGATCGAAACCTTCACCCTTTCACCGGTAGGAGTCGCCCACTACGGAGAAAGACTCAAGGCAAGCGACCTGAAATCACGGACCGGCAATTTCCACGATTCGGCCAATGTCGCGCTCGCAACGGCAGTCCATGGTATGCTTCTCACCACTCTCAAGGACGAGAAAACCCAGAAGGCCTACACCCTCGACCGTGGCATCAAACGCGCCCGTTTCAGTGTGCTGACCGGCGTCAAGCATCCCTCGATTCTTGTCGAGTGCGGCTTCATGACCCATCCTTACGAAGCCCGCCTGATCAACGATACCGGCTATCAGAAGACCGTCGCCAAATCGATCGCCTTCGCCATCCAGCGCTATCGCGCGGCGGTTTCGAAAAAGGGCTAATCGCAAATGGAGGTGGCCATCTTAAGTCAAGAATAGCAGTGCACCTCAATCTTTCTCCCTACGATCACTGTATATTCTTGGACTACCAGTCTTCACCAGTATCTTCTTTTCATGGGGATAAAATGGAAGATAGTATTGATCGCATTCTTCGCCGCTAGTATCGGAATTGTCGTCACCATCGGCATATTGGCTACTCGAGGAAGTGAATCGAAAGGCAAGAGTTCTGCCGATATCGTTTCTCGCACCCATGCGATCAAAGGCGTCCTGGTTCGTGACCAATGCCCCACCAGACTATTTTCATTCACCTTTCGGGGGAGATCCATTTTTGAGCCCTTCGAAAATCGAACCGCTCTCCCTTGAAGACGCGCTTCTCCACCTCGTTCAAGAACAGAAGAATAATACCAGGTCCCGGCGTTGACTGGAATGAGCGCCACCCGCGTCTGCCAATAAAGCCACCAATCCCGGCATCCATGTCCTTCTCATGATGGAAAGATACCGCCCCAGATTGCTCCACATGTCAACGGAGTGGCGCGTCTCTCAAATCCCCAAGACTCATGGTCGGCTCGATTGCCAAAACCATCTCCAGCTCCAGGATCTCAGTCGCTTGGATTCATCGCGAAGTCACCCGCTTCACAAAGCCAACCAATAGAACGTACCCGGGTGCCGTCATCTCATGACCATAGCCCCCAAACTCATGAAGTGTTACGTCCTCATGACCCGCAACCTTCATCATGCGCCAGAAAAACGCGTTCTCCTCGTAGCGTCCCAGCATCTCAAGCTCTCGGTCACCGGTCATCAGCAGCATCGGTGGAGCATCCTTGCGGACGTGGAACAGCGGCGCGAACTCATCGACCACCACCTGCTCGTCAGGCATCCCGCGCTCCTTTCGAATCGTGAAGTGGGTGATCGTGTGACCGCTGAAGGGGGCGGTGCCCCCCAATCGATTCGCCCCAACGCCGTGCTTCGCCAGCAGGCGCTTGTCGAGCCCGACCATGCTCGCGAGGTAGCCGCCGGCGGAGTGACCGCTGACCACCACCTTGTCCGGCGATCCGCCGTAGTCTGCGATATGCTTCACGACCCAGGCAACCGCCGCCGCGGCGTCCTCGATGTAGACCGGCGACTTCACTTTCGGATGCAGCCGGTAGTTCGGTGCCACGACCACCATCCCCTTCCCTCGCAGCGCCTCCGGCACTTCTTTCTCCCCTTGAGTGAGTCCTCCCCCGTGGAACCAGACGATCACCGGAGCCTCGCGGGCGTCCGTCGGCGCGCAGATGTCCAGCTTGCAGCGTTCCCGGGCATAACCGGTGAGATCCGCGCCCTGACGGTAGGCCACGTCGCGGGTCCAGACCTCGGAATCCGCGGCCAGCGCGGCCACTCCGAGGCAAAGCGAAACCAGAATCACTCTCACGGCTGGATCGTAGCACGCAGCGCCATGAACTGTCGCGCCGCATCCGGCGCACCTTCCGAGAATTCCAGCGTGACCGGCACCCGGCCCTCGACCTCCGTTCCCGCTGACTCGGTGAATTCCACTCCTTCGGAGACGAGCGCCAGGTTGTCGGGCCGGTCGCCAGTCAGCACCTCGATGAGCACATCGGCGGGAGGCGTCGTCGGACGGGTGTAGCGGACGATCAACTTCGGATCGGCGGCGATCACCTCCGGCAGAAGCGGCCCCGCCGCCACGGTTCGAGCGGCCTCGGGCACCAGCGGATCGAGTCCATGGAAGTATTCCCAGAGATTAGCCAACCCGTCGTGATCAGGATCCGCACCGTCGCCCCACAGCGTCGCCTCCTTCGACGGGTCGGCCAGATCCGTGGGGTCGAAATGGTCCGCTCTCCACTGGGCGATTCCCGCCGGCGGTTCGCTGACCCGCACTTCCAGCGCGTTCAGATAGGCGAAGCCTCCGCTCACCGCCGTCTGGTCGATGAAGACCTGCCCGAACGCATCCGGCCGGATCCCCGAAACGACCGCAACCTCGTCATCGTTGCCGTCATAACTCCCGTTGTTGCCGATGTCGGTCCCCGAAGTTTCGAGGGTCGTCACCCCCTGATTCGCCCCCGATACCGACCACTCGGTAACTCGGGACGAAGTCAGTGCGCGCGAACCGAAGAAACGGAACTCATACTCCAGCGCCGGGTCGAGGCCATCGAGCATCAAGCCCCCAGGCGTGTCGTCGCTCCCGCCCCCGGGAACACCGTCCGCGGTCGAGAAGAAGTAGTCCTGCGTCGCCGTCTCGACCGCGAGGTCCCCGAGCAGCGCGAAGTCCGGACCATCCGGCTGTTGCAAGCCACCGTTGACCTTGCCGTTGCTGACGAAGCCTCCGGAAACGATCAATCGCACGCCGGTGGCATTCCCATCGGCATCGACGACACCCGCCAGCCGCTCGCCGGCATTGACCGCCACATCGCCCACCGCCGAATGCCAGTTGTTCCAGTGATGACTGCGGCTGTCGGGGCTGCCGGTCTGGTCACCGTCAATCGGATTGTCGGGTCCGAGGTCAAAGAGTATCCGCCCGCCGGCCTGGGGCGTCTGGGGGTTAGGGGTGAAGACCTTGTTCGGCGCGAGCACCGCCTCGAGCGCGGGACGGACGATCTTGCGCCATTCCTCGTAGCCCGCGCGATTCAGGTGCACCGGGTCGACGTAGTAGGCATCGAGTTCGGCCGGCGTCAGCGCCTCGAAGAAGGCCGGGAGATCAACGTAGTGGAGCTTCGAATCGCCGCCAGCGATTGCCGAAATCTGCGAGTTCACGCTAGTGCGCTCGGCGTCGAGATAACCGTTCGACGGCGTTGGCGTAATGCCGAGGTAAAGAATTTCCACGGTAGGCAGGGCCGCCTGAACCATTGACACGAAGGTCTGGTAGTCCTCGACGATCTCGCTGGCGCTCTCGCCCGAGGTGAGGTCGTTGGTTCCTTCCCAAAGCACGATCGCGGCGGGGGCATAAGGAATCACAATTTGGTCAGTCACCGAGATCAGCTCCTCGAACTGCGACCCGCCGAAACCACGTTGGAGGATCCGGTAGTCGGCGAAGGCCTCGGAAAGATCCTCCCACCGCCGGATGCTCGAGCTGCCGACAAACAGCACCGACCCCGGAGCCACCGGATCGAGCGCGTCCTGGGCCACCCAGCGGGTCACCGCCCCGGGCTGCGCGAACTCGCTGATCTCCATCGCACCGAGATAGCCGAAGCCGCCCGCTTGCGCCGTCGCGTCCACCTCGATCTCGCCCGCCGCATCCGGCAGCAGCCATTGCAGCGTCACGATCGTGTCGTTGTTCCCGTCGTAGCCACCATCGCCGATCCCCGCCCCGGAGGTCGCGAGGTCGACCTTGGGTGACCGGCTCTTCTCCCGCGCGGTGTAGCGCGTGGTGCGGGCACCGGTCGTCTCACGTGTTCCGAACATCCGGAACTGATAGACCTTGGATGGATCCAGACCCTTCACCGTGAAGGACAAGGTAGTCGTGGTGAAATAGTAGTCCTCGGTGGCGGTCGGGATCGCGAAGTCCCCCAGCAACGCCGCCGATGGAGCAAGCAAGCCGCCATTGAGAATCCCGTTGGAGGAAAACCCGGTGGTGAACTGGATGTCGATCGGCGTCGGCACGCCACCGGTATCCACCAGGTCGTCGAGCGTCGGCCCCGTCATGTTGTTCCAGTGATGGCCGTTGACGTCCGGACTCGCCGTCAAGTTGCCATTGGTGCCATCGTCCTTGCCGAAATCGATCAGGAGCGGCGCGGCGAACGAGTCGGAAACGGCAAACAGGGCGAACGCCCCAAGGGCACAAGGCAGGAAGACACGGGATTTCATGGGTTTGTGGGAACAGCTTGAGCCCGGGGACGACGGGCGACAGCACCGCGTTGGGTTTACGTACACTTTACCCGGCTTTCGCTGCAGTCCGGAATGCCGGATCTAGGGCATCCGAAGACGATAGAACCGGCGGGCGAGGCCTGTTGACGTGTCATCGGTGAAGCCGAGGTTGCCACCTGTTAGGACAATGATTCCGCCCTTGCTCCAGGAGTCGGCACCGAGGTTATCCGACCATTCCACCCGAACTGCGAAGTCGCTTGAGCCCGCGATGATGAAGCTGAACTCACCGCCCGCAAAACCGGGCTGGCCGATGATCGGGTCCCACGGAGCCGTCGGCCACGTGTTCCAAGGATCGGTCCACCCGCTCACTCCCGGAGCGTAATACACCACCGCATCCGGATTCCCCTGAAGGATCGAGCTGGTCGCCGTGGGCGGCGCAGCCCCGAAGTAGAGCCCTTTCATGCCCCCTCCCAGCGCGAAGGCGAAGGACCCGATCGAATCCACGCTTGCGGGGACGGTCACATGTTCGAGCTCGGGGCAGGCCTGAAAGGTCCCCTGCCCGATGCTCTCGATGCCCTCTTCAAGAACCAGCGAGCCGAGCGAGCTGCAGCCGTAGAACGCGAAGTCACCAATGCTCGCAATGTTTCCCGGGATCGTGACTTCCTGCAGCGCGACGCAGCCTTGGAAAGCGGAGGTTCCGATCGCTCCGAGACCGCCACCAAACGTGAGCGTGGAGAGATTCGTACAACCCCAGAACGCATTCGCCCCGAGCTGCATGACCGAATCGGGAATCACAACGGACCCGAGGGCCACGCATCCCTGGAAGCTCGCAAAGCCGATGGTCTCCACACCATTTCCGAGGTCGAGGGTCGAAAGTCCGCTCATGTCCCGGAACGCATGATCGCCGATCAGGCTCACGCTGTCAGGGATCACGATTTCCGCGATCCCCGTGCATCCGGCAAAAGCGAAGTTGCCGATGGTTTCCAGACCGTCGGGCAATGTCAGTTCGGTGATGGCGGCGTCACCATTGAAGGCATTCGGCGCGATCGCTACGACCGGATACCCGGCGATCGTCGCGGGCACGGTCACCGTTCCGCCCGCACCGAGGTAGTCGTCGATGGTGACCGTGTTCCCCGGGTTCAGCGTGTAGGCGAAGGGCGGGCCGATCATGCCATGCCAAAGCTCCTCCTCGCCCGGAACCGTCGCGGGCGGAAGCGCGATCGAAACAACGCGACCCGCGACCACCGTCGGAACCCCAGCAGCGCCGTCCACCTGCACGAGGACGCTACCGTCGATGTCTACTGGAAGCTCGATCGTCACCGTTTGCCCACCCGTGGTATGGATCCAGAACTCACCGGACCAGTTGCCATCGGATTCAGCGACGAAGCGAATGGGATCGGTGCCCCCCGGCTCGATCATCCGGGCTGCGACCAGGCCGGGGGCCTCGGCGACGAAGCCGTGCGGGGCGAGTGTCCGCAGACCCACCATCCGGTTCTCCGGACCGAGGTTGGCCACCAGTTGAACTTCCCCGTAGGTCGCCGCGATGCGACCGGCATCCGGTGTTGATACGCCCGCGCCCCACTCATGATCGAAGCCCTGCACCCCTTCGCCAATGTAGCGGGCGGCGACGGATTTCTGCACGCGGTCGATCCAGCCGAGCCATTGCTTGAACTCGTGTTCATCGAGCTTCGACTCGTCGAAGAAATAAGTCATCCCGTAACCCAGTCCGAGCGCCCAGGCGACGGTCTCGTCGTTGGCGGTCGAGGCTCCGAGGTTGTTGAAGGTGAAGGCGAGCTTGTCGTGCGCGAGGTGCTGGGCGAGCGGGAAGATCTCCCAGGTCGCCGGGTCGTAGCGGTCACTCAGGAAACGCCGCCAGAAGGGCGCTCCGGGGGTCGGTGCGAGACCCCACGCCAGTCCGCAGAACTGCGACTGGAAGTTGATGATCCGGTCGAAGCCATTCTCGGTCGAAACCGGCAGCTTGGTGCTGTCCTCGGCGTTGAGCGCGATCAGGCCGTGGACGTAGGCATGCGGCGCCGGCGATGCCGGATTCAGATCGTAGGCCCACGTCCGCGCCCCGACTTGATCCTGGAAGAACAGGTCCACCTCGTAGTTCGTCTCGGTCGGATGATTCCCTTCCGGATCGCCGTGGAAGAGGTCGACCGTCTTCTCGTTCGCCGCACGCACCGCCGGATGCCAGGGCGAGGCGGCGAAGCCGGCTTCGCCGAAATACTCTTCCAGTTGCAGCGAGCCATCGAGTGTGCGCAGCAGCGGATCATCATTCCCAATGGCCGTCCACGTCGGCCCCTTCGGATCGATCCCCCAGAAAGTCGGGTTGGTGTAGGGCATGGTCAGGAATCCCGCCGATCTCGCACCGGAGAGAAAGGTCTCGAACTCGGCCTCGGTGCCGAAGCTCGAGGCGACCGGCAGGTGGTCGGGATACTCCTTGTCGAAACCGCCCTTCAGATACTGGGTGAAATGGAGGATGGCCGGCGATGGAATCTCGGGAATGCGGCTCGTCAGTTCGTTCGCTGTGCCGAGCACCCGCAGCAGCAGCGACTGCTTGAAGCGGTCGCGGATATCCGCCGAGGTGATCTTGTCGTCGAGCCCGCGCGTGATGCCGTTGGCCGCCGCATACTCGCCGAGCGCGGTTGGCGCGTCGTGACCAAAGGCCAGCCGCACCACAGGCGAGGTCCATGATTGCCCCGGGACGACATGCGTCGCGAAGCTGCGTGAAAAGCGCCCCCCCGCGGAATCCGCGCCCCATGACAGGTTGCCCGGCACGAACAGCTCCGAGGTGGTCCAAGGAGTGGACGGATCGGTCAGCACCGGCTGCACCCCGAACAACGCCGCGTTGCCGTGGCCCGTCTCGAGTTGGAAGAAATCCGCGAAGGCCGGCGGATACGGCAGCTCAACCGAGTAGTAGAGTTCCGGCTGCAAGGCGAAGAAGAACGGGTGCCCGCCGACCTCGAACCAGTTGCCTCCGCCATGGACGTAGTCGCGCAGTGCATTCACCGATGCGAGCACCCCGCCCGCGAGCGATGCCGGGATATTCTCGCCATACGGATTCAGGATCGCGAGATGGTCCCCGGCCACCAAAGCCGCGGACATCTCGCTGTAATCCCTAATCTCGACCACCTCGATGCCTGTCCCTAACAGGCCATCCGAAAGGCTCTCGATCCACTGATCGATGTGGACCTCCGACGGCCACGACTCGCCGATCACCGGTCCGCGTTCCATCCGTAGGACGCCCACTTTCGTGCGTCCACCCGGAGCCTGTGCCAGATGCCCGACCGCTGCCGTGACAAGCTCCCGCGAGCGGGCAACCGCGGCCGCGCCGTTGACGTTGCCGCCGACGCGCAGCAGATAGCCGGCCCCCGCCCCGCCGCCGAGATGGCTTCCGGAAAAATACGGACCCTTGGTTGAATCGATCAGCAACAGGTCCCACTGCCCCGCCGCCGGCGGGCGGTTGACCACCGCATTGCTGCCATCCCACGCCGTCTCGACTGCAGCTCCCAGCCACGCCGTCCCCTCGGTCGTGAAGGCCAGCGGCACCGGATCGCTCGTTTCAAAGCTGAGCCCCGAGCCAAACAGCGTCCGGTAGCCGAGTCCGCCGTCCGCCTGCGGGACTTCCTTCCACGTCGCCGCGTTGTCCTCGGTCTGCTCCTCGAAGAAGGTGGTGTTGAATGCCATCCCCACACCATCGCTCGAGTGATTCGGCGCGATGAAGCGTCCGAGATCCGCCGGATCAAATCGTAGGTCCGCAGGAAGTTCGAGTTCGAGCACCGTCTTGCCTCCCGCCGCCGGAATCACTTCGGCCGAAAAATCCACCCCGTCCGGTCTGTCCGTCACGCTCACCGTCACCGTGACCCCGGGGTGCGTGAAGTTCAGATCAACCTGGTCCGGCGCCACCAGGGTCGCTGAAAAGACAGCCGCCGGATCCGCCAGCGCCTCCGAGGCACTAAGGGTCGTGTCATCGGCGAAGGAAATTCGCCATAGCCCGTCGGCTCCACCCTCCGAGATCTCCCCCGTTGCCCCGGCGATCGACAGCAACGACCCATCGGCCTTGCTGAGCTGAACCTCGTGATCCCCACTGTCGAAGATGAAGCGGTCCGGGGTTTCCACCACGGCTCCAGCGAGCCGCGCCGCCGCCAGCACCAAGAGGGCGGAGACAAGGATGCAACGCATCGCGGGCGGGATCATCCTCGGCATATCCATGTATGAATGAAGCACCGGGCCACCGGGTCCGGGACCCTCCTCGGGGTTTACGTAAATTTGGGAAGCGGTCGAGCCGGGTTGGAGACTCGTTGATCTTCGCCCCACGAATGAAACGCAAACGCCAATTCTTCTCCAACTGTTCCATGAGATTTCTCATCCATCTTCTCATCACGATCGCCGCGTTCTCCCCCGTTCGAGGCAACCCACTCGATTTCGGCGATCATTCTTCGGCAACTCTCACCACCAAGGCCTGGGACGCATTCAATGCAGAAAGACACGGTGATGCGATCGGCTACGCCAATAAGTGCGTGGAACTCTATCATGCCGAAGCGATCAAGATGCAGCAGGAACTCAAGGCCGCGATTCCCTCGGACAAACAAGAAGAGGTGTCCAAGAAGTGGGCGCTCAACGACGTCGGCACCTGCCTGTTCATCCTCGGCCAGGCCCTAGAAAAACAGGACAAGAACAAAGAGGCGCTCGCCGCTTATTTAAAAATGGTGGACACCGTTTCATTTGCTCAGACTTGGGACACCAACGGCTGGTTCTGGAAGCCCGCCGACGCCGCAAAAACCCGCATCAAGGCACTGGAATTCGAAGCCCTCGATTAAGATGCCTCCCAAATACCTGTGGATGTCCGCCATGTCGCTTTCGGCGCTGCTTGGCACTGGCCTCGCCGGAGAAGTCCGAATTGAGCGTTTAGGAGAAGGACGCTTCACCCTGCTTCGCGATGGCAAGCCGTTTCAGATCCGCGGAGCCTGTGGAGTGGAGCAACTCGCACTCCTAAAGGAACTCGGAGGCAATTCCATCCGAACCTACGGAGTGGAGCAACTCGACCAAGAGGTGGATGGCAAATCGCTACTCGATCGCTGCCAGGAACTGGGTCTCACCGTCGCTGCCGGCATCTGGATCGAACACGAACGCCACGACTTCGACTACACCGATGAAGCCCGCCTTCGGACTCAGCGCGAAAAGGTGCGAGCTGCTGTAAAAAAGCACCGCCATCACCCAGCTTTGCTGATGTGGTCCCTCGGCAACGAAATGGAAGGTGACTCCGACAACCCGCGAGCACCGCTCATCTGGAAAGAGCTCAACCACCTTGCTGCGATCGTTAAGGAGGAAGACCCGGATCACCCAGTAATGACAGTGATCGCCAGCAGTGCTCCGGCCAAAGTAAAGGCCATCCTAGAGCACTACCCAAATCTCGATATCCTTGGTGTAAATGCCTATGCAGGAGCCAGCGGTGCAGGAGCAGCGGTCCGATCCGCCGGTTGGAACAAACCTTTCGCCCTTACCGAATTCGGTGCACCAGGCCATTGGGAAGTGCCGAAGACCGAGTGGGACGCCTCGATCGAACCCAGCGGGAGAGACAAGGCCAGCTCCTATTTTGCGACTCACCGCCTACTTCTCGAAGAAGCACCCACAATCACGCTGGGCAGCTATGCCTTCCTCTGGGGCCAGAAACAAGAAACCACCTCCACCTGGTATGGCATGTTCCTCAAAAGCGGAGAAAAACTCCCTCAAGTAGACGCCATGTGCCGCGCTTGGACGGACCAGTGGCCAACTAACCGTTGCCCGCGAATTCGCAGCGTGGAATCCGACCTGCTGGAAAGCGTGGCCGCCCCTGGCCGCCTTCACGCGGTGCGCGTGACCGCCGACGATCCTGAAGGCGATCCAATCGAATTCCGGTGGACGGTCACCGCGGAGAGCACCGACATCCGCCATGGCGGAGACAAGGAAACTGAGCCACCCTCGTTTCCCGAGTTGGTCGTCATTTCGGAGCCCGGACAAGCCGTCATCCGCACCCCGGGCGAACCGGGGAACTACCGGATCTTCATCACCCTCCTCGATGGCAAGGGCTCGGCCGCCACGGAGAACTTCTGCTTCCGCGTGGAGGCTCCGTGAAGCTAGACCGTCCGGACTTCCCGGATAAGGTGGGGTTCCCTCGAACCTTCTCAACCCGTCAGAAAACTTCGAATCATGCCGCCGCCCCTTCCGTGGCAGCCGGCCCGATTCTGCGCATACAAGCAAGTGCCTTTGGTTCAGGACCGACGCCGGAAGAGTAGCGAGAGAATGCAGATGCCACCGATAAGGCAGTTTGAAGGTTCGGGCACCGCCGCAATGCTCATCGCGTTAATGTAGCCAAAGGTGTTGCTGCCCGATCCTCCCGTTGCAGAGGTGGCGGTCAGATTGATGACCAGTTGTCCCGATGTCGGAGTTAGGCCCGTCAAGCTTACCACGGTATCGTCGTTCCAGTCATCCGTCCCGTTGCTGGCAATGCCTGTTCCGGAAGTCTGCAGTTCAAAAATGCTGGCTCCCACGGAGTAGGTGGTGAAACGGTCTGATGTGGTCACCCTTGAACCATA
>NZ_JBATWY010000178.1:0-3821 GCF_049672945.1 Haloferula sp.
TCCGAAAGATTCTTCGCCGTCAGCTCCTGACGTGACCAACCCAGCAGTTTGCAGAGCGTTTCATTCACATCAAGGATCCGTCCCTCCATGTCGTGGAGGACGATGCCGTCCAAAGACTGCTCGAAGACCGTCCTGAACTTCCTTTCCCGCTCAATGATTGCCGCCTGACTTTTCTTTCTCTGCGAGATATCGCGAAAGATCGCATACACGCGCTTCTCCCCTCCGATCTCGAAACTGCTACCGACCACCTCCGCAGGAAAGGTCGAGCCGTCAGACCTCAGAAACTCCGCTTCATAATGACACCGGCCCGCTTGTTTGACCTGATCAAAGGCATTCATCGCCCGATCCCGGTGGCGTTCATTCACCAGATCCGATAAATCCGAACGCAGCAACCAGCCACGTGAGATCCCAAAAGTCTTCAGCGCGCTGTCACTTGCCTCACGAATTTTCCCTTCAAAATCGATGATCAGGATCGAATCCATCGAGGCATGGAACAGCGACTCATAGCGTTGCTCGGTGACCTGCATCTCGCTCTTTGCCTCCATCCGCTCCACTTCTCCACCCACACCGCTTCCCAGGAACTCGGCCACCATCTTGCTGAGCTCATTGAGCTCTTTCTCAGGACCGAGGATCATCACGATCACCCCGACCCTGCGCATCCGGATTTCCAGAGGGATGAAAACGTAGGCCATGCCCTCGTCCCGCCACTCCTCGATCTGGCCAGCTTCCAGCGCCCTTCGCCAGATCTTCTCGGTGATGGAGTCGCAGTCGGACCATCCGCTCGTCCAGCTGGGTTCCTCATCGTGATTCTTCATCCTTACCACCAACCCACCGCTTGCCCCAAGCAGGTGGCCCGCCTCATCCATCAGCCGACTCACGTTCGCCTCGTGATTGTCGCCAAGAGAAAGAAGAACGTTCGCCAGACGAAAGACCGCCCGCCGGTATCCCTCCAGGATCTCTCCCTGGGAATTCAGCAGCTTCTCAAGCTCCTGATTCACCTGATAGAGCTCGCCACTCTTCGCCTCGAGCAGCCGCTCTGCTTCAGTGCGGGCCAGTCGCTCCCTCTCCAACCGGCGCTGCAACCGCAGCTCGATGTCCCCACCACCACTCATTCGCAACGAATCACAAAGCGGGAACCATCATCGATTGGCTCACGCTCGACGGTCCCTTCCTTCTTGAAATGCGTGATGCAGCCCTCGATCAATCCATGACAGACATCATCCAGGTGACGGCTCGATCGGTAGATCATTTCCAAGACCTGCGGCTCCAGCCGCTTCGTCTCAAAGCTGGGCAACTCCGCATCCGGATAGAGCTTCCGCACCTCCACGTGGATATAGTTCTCCACACCTTCCAGGAAATCCAAAACCGAATCCGTCTTCCCGACGAACTGCGGGTATCCCAGCGCAAGCTTACTGAAAAGATGCTGACCATAGACACGAAGCAGGTCCGGAACCTCCACGCCACTGCGCTTACTCAGCTCCACCACCAAAGCCACGATCTCCTGGTGATCATAGGTTCCCACCGCCGTGTAGGCCCCACCTGATGGCAGGTCACAGGCATCGATGATGTCGTCCACCATGTCCGCATCCCATTTCTCCTCCACTAGTCCGAGAAACTCGGTGAATATCATTCCTTTCATTTGATTCTGATCAATCGGCGGTTAGACCGTGCCTTTTCATTTTGTTGTAAACCGACTTCTCCGCAATGCCCAATCGCCGCGCTGCTTCCGCCTTGTTGCCATCGCATGCGGCCAAGGTCTGACGAATCGCCTCCACCTCCAGTTGTTCAAGCGTGAGACCTGAAAGATCCGCCGGCAAGGCACCCGCGGGCCGTTCACCTTCCTCACCCTGAACCGCACGTGGTAAATCCGTAACCCGGATCGTCCGATCCTCACAAAACGCACTCGCCCGCTCCAAAACGTTCTCAACCTCCCGGACATTTCCGGGCCATCGATACGCCGTCAGCCTCTTTCTCGCCGCCGCATCCACACGAATCGCTCCACATTTCCGCCGCATCGCGATCAATCCAAGAATCCGATCCACCAAGGCCGGCACATCCTCCAAGCGCTCACGCAGGGGAGGCGTCTCAAGCGGGATGACACTCAGACGGTAGTAGAGATCCTCACGGAACTCGCCCGCCCGGATCTTCTCCTCAAAGTCGATGTTCGTCGCCGCGATCAAACGGAAATCCGCCTTGATGAAGCCCTCGCCGCCAACACGCTGAAACTCTCGATCCTGGAGCACGTTGAGCAACTTCGGCTGAAGATCGATCGGCATGTCTCCAATCTCGTCGAGAAACAATGTTCCGCCTTTCGCTGCTTCGATCTTGCCGATCCGTCGCTTGATCGCCCCGGTGAACGCTCCCTTTTCGTGACCAAAAAGCTCACTCTCCAACAGCTCACGCGGAAGCGCCGGACAGCTCACCGTCACAAACGGCCCTGCCGCCGACTGGCTGTTGGCATGGATGAAGCGCGCCAGCGCCCCTTTGCCCACTCCGCTCTCACCTGTGAGCAAAACCGTCGAATTGATCGCCGCCACTTTCCGCGCCTTCTCCAGGATCTCAAGCATCGCCGGAGCCTCGGCCACCATCTCCTTGATCGGTGCCGCATCACCCAACGATGCACGCAATTCCTCATTCTCCTGCTGGACCTCACGCAGCTTCGAAGCACGTCTCAAGCTGTGAAACAGATCCTCCAGATCAAAGGGCTTTGTCTGATAATCATACGCCCCCAGCTTCATCGCCCGCACCGCTTCCTCAGCACGGTTCGCCCCTGTCAGCACCACGCTCGGAAGACCCGGGTGATCCTTGGCCAATTTATCTAACAGCTCAAACCCGGACATCCCCGGAAGCCCGAGGTCCATCAACACCACCTTCAGCTCATCATCGATCAATGACAGCCCTTCTTCGGCGCTCTCCACGGCCACCGCCCGAAAGCCAAAGTCACCCGCCTTGAGCATCAGCAAACGCCTCGTCGTTTCGTCATCTTCGACAATCAAAAGATCTGCTGAACGCTTGCCCTCCATCGACACAAACCATGTTCAGGCCCTCATCCAATGACAAGCTTGCAGGTATATCGCCAAGAACTCCCACCACTGAACTTTCTACCTCATCGGTCCATCCGTCCCGGTAAGTTCTACCCGGTTTTCCCATTCCGGCTGGAGGAATATCAACTTTTGAAAAAATCATAAACCTCTAATTATCAATTACAAAGGATCCTTGGTGAGTCACTCGGCACGGTAGCTGCCATTGGTATTCCGACGCCAAGTCGGCGATTCCAAATATGAAACAAACATCCACACCCCGCTGCCGAAATCGATACCGAACGGTCTTCGCGACCTGGGCCGCCCTCGGTATCCACGCCCATGCAGAGACGCCTCCGGTCTTCGAGCCGCAGCCTGACTTCTATCAGGTCATCTCCGGGCAAGCCAACCGGCTCAACGCCCGCTCCGGTGGCTACACCCCGCTTGGAGACAACAACCAATCCTACAACGCGGCAGGCTACAACCCTCTCGACGGCTACGTCTATGCCTGGGGGCGTTACGCTCCTTACAAAGATCAGCTTATCCGAATCCATGGCGACGGCACCCTCGAAGCCCTTGGTGCCTCCGCGCCCAACAGCAATGTCTCTCCGGAAACCGGCTACTACGCCGCCGACATGGACAACGAAGGCAACCTTTGGGCCCGCTCGAACAAGCTCGATGGCGGCTCCGCCCTCATCAAGATCAACGTTGAATCCAACACCTACGACATCATCCGTTTCTCCGGAGCCGGCGCGTCCGGTGTCGCCGACCTCGTCTACATGGAAATCGATGGCCGCCCTT
>NZ_JBATWY010000179.1:0-1810 GCF_049672945.1 Haloferula sp.
GGGTATGAGGTTCCGGGCGGCTTCAGTTCCCGGGGGACTTTGGACAAAAACCGCCTTTGAGCCCGGCCGTAGTTCTGCTCCAACTCCATCTTCCGGCGGAGTTCGTCCCCCAGGATTCGGGACAGACTGGTATCGTGTTCCGCAGCCCAGACCCTCGCCCAGCGAGCCACATCCTCATCGACCGAGATCGTCACGTTTTTCATGCTACACGAATATCGTGGAAAGAGTCAGGTGTCAAGTTGACCGCCACGTCGCTCCAGGGCATCTACATTTGACGGAGGCCGATGATCGCTTCGAGGTAGGCGGGGTCGAGGGCGGCGTAGATTCGTTTGCCGCGGATTGGTTCTCCCGGGCGTATGGGGTCTTTCTTGAGCATATTGAGTGCGATGCGCCTCAGGCATGAAAGGTTCTGGGCGGCGTCCCCGCAGCGGGCTCTCGCCTGGTCTTCGCTAAAGACCACATCGAGCACCCAGTGGCAGGAGTTCTCGATACCCCAGTGGGCCCGGCTGAGTTCGAGATGGCGCATGGCCTCTGGCGGCAGGCTGCTCAGGTAGTAGCGGGTGTCTTCGCGCACCCTGCCGTCACTGAGTTCGGCTCGACTCTCGACCCTGACGATGGAGCGCAACCCGAGCCAGTCACGCCGGACCTTTGCGGGCAGCCAGCTAAGATAGTCGGTGACGGTGCACACGCGTTTCTCAACCCGACCGTGACCCTTGTCGTGCTGCTCACAGACCTCGACCACCGCTCCCTTCTCCCGCGCGTAGTAGTTAAGGCTATCGGGATCCTCGAAGAAGGTCCGAACCTCTTCGTGAAGCGTGCCTTGGTTGCCCTTCAGCGCCAGCAGGTAATCCGCCTCGGCATGGATGATGGCGATCGCGATCTTCTTCTGTGCGCCCATCGCGTCGATGCTCACCACCGCGCCCTTGAGATTGAGATGGCGCAGCAGCTTGGGCACGGCGGTGATCTCGTTGCTCTTCGAGTCCACCGCCCGCTGGGCGAGCGTCAGCCCATTGTGGCAGGCCCAAGCGCTGACGATCTGCACGGTGCTCTCGTCGGCCTTGCGGCTACCACGCAGCGTCTTGCCGTCCAGCGCCACGAGCTGCCCGGCGAGGTCCGGGCAGACCGCCGCGACGAACTCGGCAATGCATTGGGCGAAGCGTTGCGGATCGATCGCGGCGAAGATCCGTAGGAAGGTGTTGCCGCAAGGAATGCCGTTGGGCAGGGACACCCACTTTTCTAACCACTCGCGCCGCGCCTTGGCGAAACGCACGAAGTCCTCGCAGGTGTCCATCCCGCAGAGCAATGCGCACAGCGAGATGAAGAGGATCGATCCGAAGGGATGACGGGTGGCGTTGCCGCTGCGCGGGTCTTCGATGACTTCGAACATTTCAAGACCCTCGGGCAGTCCGCCGCGGAGGTCGACCTCAGGATTATTATCGGATGAATCGGATGGAGTGGTAGCCATCCGGCCCCAATAAATCAAACACCTGTTTCGTACAAGCCCTGATAATCAGCGACTTCCAAATGTAGATGCCCTGGAGCTTACCCACTGCCCTGCTGACCATATTTCGTCAGGGCTGCAACAGCTCAGCCTCCAACAAGCGTGTGACTTGAGGCGGCTTTACTGGGATCGGGTCGGCGAAGAATACAAAACATTCGATCCGACCCGGCACCGCTTCATCAACAAGGTGGCTTTGAACAGCATCGAGATCGGCTTGATTGCCTGTTTGTTTCCAGAAGCCCGAATCATCTTTGCGCTTCGCGATCCGCGTGATGTGTGCCTGAGTTGTTTTCAACAAACCTTCCGGCC
>NZ_JBATWY010000180.1:0-11940 GCF_049672945.1 Haloferula sp.
GTCAGGCACTGGCACGCCAAGCGGAGCTTCTCGAACGTTCCGATTCGCTTAGCGAAGAGGAACGGGATGTCTTGGACGTCATGGCCGTTCTCATCGAAAAGTATGAGAGCGACCACCATCCCATCCAGGCACCCACTCCCACCGAAGCCATCCTCGAACGGATGGCGGAAATGAACTACAAGAAGAAAGACCTCGGGAAACTGCTCGGCTCGCCAAGCCGGGTGGCCGACATCCTGTCCGGTGTCCGCCAGCTCACGCCGGAGATGATTCGTCGCCTGCGCGACGAGTGGCACATCCCCGCCGATAGTCTGCTGGGCCCCGGCCCGAAGCTTGATCCCGATCCCGATCCGTTGCCGACGGGTCGGGATTTTTCACGCTACGACGCCAAGCAAATGTTCAAGCACGGCTACTTCCCGTGGGCCACCGGCACCTGGCGCGAGTGGATGAAAAAGGGCGACACACTGCTGGCCCAGTTCTTCCGAGGAGCCGACGCGCCCCAGCCGGTGCTGAAGCGCCAGATGGCGGGATCGAAGTCGGTCGTCTGCACCTACGCCCTCGAAGCCTGGGGCCACCGCGTGCAGGTCCTGGCCGCAGAGATGGAGCCGACCCTGCCACCCTGGAATCCGCAGGCGGTCGAAGACGAGGCCTTCCTGCGCTGGCTCGCGGGCCTCGCCTGTCTCGACGAGGCTGGCCCGCCGCGGGCGATCGAGGCGCTGCGCGCCAAAGGCATCTCGGTGGTGATCCTGCCGCGGCTCGACCACACCCACCTCGATGGCGCGGCGCTGCTCACGCCCGGCGGGCGCCCGGTGATCGGGCTGACCCTGCGCCACAACCGCTGGGACAACTTCTGGTTTGTTCTTTTTCACGAGCTCGGCCACGTGCTCAGGCATCTCAGCGGAGACACTCCGGCGATCTACGATTCCGACCTCGATTCCCAGCGCCTCGGCGAGGTCGAGCAGGAGGCCGATGCCTTCGCCCTGGACACCTTGATCCCGCCGGAAGTGTGGGAGCGCGTTCGGCACTTGCAGTTCGCCCCTGAACTTCGCCGCGCGGCGAAGCAGGAGCACATCGGCCTGAGCGTGCTGGCCGGGCGCCTGCGCCGACAGGCGAACGACTTTCGTCTCCATCGCACCCTGGTGGGATACAACCGCCTGCGCGAAAGCCTGGGCATCAAGGAATCCGAATGGCCGAAATGAGCACGACCCCAATATGGAGAAGGACTTTTCAAGTCCTTGCACCCACCTTCGACTCCGTCCCAGCCTGCGCCGGCTTGGCAAGGGTCGACGCTTCTCAAGCCCATCATCCCACCGCCGATTTCGACCCCGGTTTCGGGACCGCTTCGAGCTGCTCGGTCCGGCATCTCAGTTTAAATCCGGCATCCACCTCTTTGTCTGATCCATCCTGGTGTTCCTATCGGGACCGATCCGGCGATGAAGGACCTTCAGAGTCCTTCTCCAAATTTCCCAAGCGGCGGACTCCACGCAGGCTGCCGTTCCGGAAAGAAAAACGGACCCCGTACTCCGCTCACCTGCGAGTGCAGGACCGGGTGGCAGGGACCGGGTCCATGTCTAACAACACACGTTCATATCATGAACACCAATAGTACAAGCAGCCGCAGTCGTCCGGTTGCGAAGAAAGCAGACGACATCCGCAACGCCTGGAATGCCCTTGCTCCCGAAGCCACCTTCGGAGGCAGGACGCTCGCTGATCTCGACGCCGAGATCGCGAAATTCCAGGGCAAACTGGACGCGCTCGATGAAGCGAAGAAAGCCGCCTCCGCTGCGGTCCTGGTGAAGAACCAGGGCATGGCGGAACTGGCGGAGTTCCTCGTGGTCGTCTCGATGGGCGTCCAGATCCACGAAGAGCACGGCCGCGACAGCCCGCTCTATCGTGCCATGGGATACGTGCCCTTGAGCGAACGCTCGAACGGGACGATTCGTCCGCCGCAGGATCCGCCTCCTGCAAACGAGGAAGCCGCCGCTTGATCGATTCCTGCAAGAATCACACGATCAAAACGACGGCTCCCGTCCAAAGCGCCATCGGCCCGAAAGGGTCGGTGGCGTTTCTGCTTGGGGAAGGAGAGCAGAAGATCCCTAGCTTGGCAAATTCGAAGATTATCGGCGGGTAGGTCTGCGGATGTCCGAGCGGCTAACCTAGTGAAGCGAGTCCCTTGTTGCTCGTCTTCAAGGCAGTTCTACCCATCACCTCGAAGAACTTGCCATCTTCAGGAAATACCTTGCGGGAGCCGGGCTCGCCTTATCGTCTCCGCCAGAAGTCCTGAATCGTCCGCCGGATGACGAGGGGAATGAACATCAGGTTTGGCTCCAACCGGAGAGCGGACGTTTTCTCAAGGTGACTTGGCCGGACTTCTTCGGCCTCCAGGTCATCCATCGGGTCGGTGAAGAGCCGAAGGCATCACCGATTGCTAGTTTGGAGCGGTGGAACCTTAACAATGAGCTATTCGACGACGATGGGCGCTTCCTCGAAGGGCAGGGGAGCATCTGCACGATGATCGACCACGCCCGCCCCCATGAAGTGTTCGGAGCGGTGGAGCAATGAGCTTCTTGTCCCCTCGGCGATCAGCTCGCGCTAAAACGTGGTAGATCGCCCCAGGAAATTCGTTTCCCGGACCTCGTAACATACGGAAAGCTCGTCCCTCAGACGGAATGAGTGCATAATTTATCACCTAAGACCTTTCTTTTTGAGACCTTTCTTTTGATCCCCCACCTCAAAATCGGCAAGGCCGTCAGGTTCCGGACGGCCGATGTGCTGGAGGAGTTGGAGCGGATGCGGATCGGGTGAGGTTCAGACACCTGAGCTGAGACACGATGACGCATTCAGGCTAGCGTGAAGCGATTGTTTTGCGTATCTCAATTGTCAGGCGCTTGGAGGCGTATTTGAGCTCCCATCGCTGGACTAACTACTCATGGATAATCTCTCCCAATTCGAAACTGACCTCTGGTCCGCCGCGGACAATCTCCGCGCCAATTCCAAGCTCACTTCCAGCGACTATTTCATGCCCGTGCTGGGGATCATCTTCCTGCGCCACGCAGCCAACCGCTTCGATGTGGCCGCACGGCAGATCGCCGAGGACCAGGCATCCGGTAAGATGCCCAAGCGCAAGGTCCAGCCAGCCGACTACATCCGCCGTCGCGCCCTTTTCCTGCCCGAGGAAGCCCGCTTCGACAACATCATGGAGCGGGCCAGCACGGACCCCGCCGGGCTGCCCCAGCTCGTCTCCGATGCCATGGAGGCCATCGAGAAGGAATTCAAACCTCTGCTGAATGTCCTGCCCAAGGACTACGGCATCTTCGAGCCCAAGGTGTTGGAGGAGCTGATGCGGCTCTTCAACAGCGAACAGATCAAACGCGCCACCGGCGATGTCTTCGGGCGCATCTACGAATACTTCCTCGCCAAGTTCTCCATCCAGAAGGCGCACGACAACGGCGAGTTCTTCACTCCCTCCTCGATCGTGCAGCTTCTCGTCAATGTCATCGAGCCGAACCACGGCAACGTCTTCGACCCGGCCTGCGGCTCGTGCGGCATGTTTGCCCAGACCAGCCACTTCATCGAGCACGAGGGCGGCGACACCAACCGCAAGGTCGTCTTCTACGGGCAGGAAAAGAACCGCGACACCATCCGCATCGCCAAGATGAACCTCGCCGTTCACGGGCTGGAGGGGAAAATCTCGGAAGCGATCAGCTACTATCAGGACGAGCACAACCTCGCACCCCGCGAGGCCATGGGTGAAGGCGGCTGCGACTTCGTCATGGCCAATCCGCCCTTCAACGTCGATCTCGTCGATGCCGAGCGGATCAAGAACGACCCGCGCCTGCCCTTCGGCCTGCCGGGGGTGAACAAGGACAAGCGCGTCTCCAACGGCAACTACCTCTGGATCTCCTACTTCTGGAGCTACCTCAATGCCAAGGGCCGCGCCGGTTTCGTCATGTCCTCCCAGGCGTCCAGCGCGGGCAACGACGAAAAGACTGTCCGCCAGAAGCTCGTCGAGACCGGCGACGTGGACGTGATGATCTCGATCAAGGGCGGCTTCTTCTACACCCGCACCGTGCCCTGCGAGCTGTGGTACTTCGACCGCAACAAACCCGCCGGGCGCAAGGACCAGGTGCTCATGCTCGACGCCCGCAGCATCGGCCAGCTCATGAAAGGCTCGCGCAAGGTCCATGAGTTCACTCCGGAGCAGATGCGCAATCTCACCGCCATCGTCTGGCTCTACCGCGGCCAGAAGGATCGCTTCATCGGCCTCGTGCAAGACTACTTCACCCGCCATGCCGCCGAGTGCGCCGCCGTGCCGGAAACCATCGCCGCCTTTGACACCGCGCTGGCAGCCCTCGACGCGCCGTTTGCCGCCCTCTCCAAAGTCGTGAAAGCCACGACCGATCTCGACGCGGAGAAAGCGCAGGCGCTCACCGACACGCAGGCGGAACTGCGCGACGCGCGCAAAGCCTGCACCGCCGATGCCAAAACGCTGCTCGCCGACGTCGCCGCCTGCGTGAAGAAGTTGGAGAAAACCCCGCCCGCCACCAACGCCCAGCACAAGGCACGGCAGTCCTTCGACCCCGTGGCCGAGCGAGCCAAGGGACTCATCAAGCAAGTGGACCTGCTCTACAAACTCGCCTCCCGGGTCGCGTCGAATGCCAACGACCTCACGGATCACGAAGCAGTGGCCGAGGCCTTCGACCGCCGCGCCACCGGACGGCTCATCAAGCAACTCGACGAAGCCCGCCGCGCCGCCGCGGAGCAGCTCAAGCACGCCACGTATTTTCACCGGCAGATCGCCTGGCTGCAGGACCGCTTCCCCAAGGCCGAGATGCAGCCCGTGCCAGGCCTCGTCAAAGTCGTCACGCGGGCCGACATCGAAGCCGCTGACTGGAGCCTCACTCCCGGTCGCTACGTCGGCGTTGCCCCGGCGGAGGTGGACGAGGATTTTGATTTCGAGCAGGCCATCACCGAGATTCACGAGGAACTCGCCGGGCTGAACGCCGAGGCGGTGGATCTGGCCGCGACGATTCAGAAGAACCTGGAGGAGCTGGGGGTATGAGTAACCAAAGTTGGCCCATCCGATCTTTGGGTGACTGCGTAAAGTTCCTCTCAGGCGGAACTCCAAGAAAATCGAGGACTGAGTTTTGGGAAGGGGACATACCCTGGGTCAGTTCGGGCGAAATGAAGGAAAGCCGAATTCACGACTCTTCACTTCACATCACACCCGAAGGTGCTGAGGCCGGCAGCCGACTAGTTCCTGAAAATACAGTTCTCGCAGTCGTTCGTGGAATGTCTTTGGCCAAGGAGTTCCGCGTCAGCATCACCAAGCGAGAGGTTGCGTTTAATCAGGATCTCAAAGCGCTCGCCTGCAAACCGGACGTCGACCCAGAGTTTCTCTTTTACTCGCTGTTCAGTCAGCGTGAGAACATCCGCCAGCTGGCAACGGAAGCCTCTCATGGAACAAAGAAGCTTGAGACCGACACACTCGCTCGCGTCGGGATTCGATTGCCGAAACTGCTCATTCAGCGACGAACGGTCGAAGTGGCCCGCACTTACGACGAGCAGATGGAGAACAACCGGCGGCGGATGGGGCTGTTGGAAAAGGCGGCGCGCTTGCTGTATGAGGAATGGTTCGTCCGCCTCCGCTTCCCCGGCCACGAACACACGCCCATCAAGAACGCCGTGCCGCTGGGGTGGGAGTTCAAGCCGTTCGAGGATGCACTCGTCTTGCAGCGTGGTTTCGATTTGCCGAAGGGCGAATGGGAAGAGGGTGATTTCCCGATTTGCGGTTCAACGGGGATCATCGGTCACCACCATGAGTCAAAGGCAAAAGGCCCGGGAGTTTTCACGGGGCGGAGCGGCTCGCTCGGTGTAGTGAATTACGTTGATGAAGACTACTGGCCGCACAACACTGCGCTTTGGGTCCGTGAGTTCAAGGAGGTGACTCCGCTTTTCGCCTTGTTTCTATTGCGAGGGATGAACCTCAAACAATACAACGGCGGCGCTTCAGTCCCAACGTTGGATCGTAAGGCGGTTCACCGTGTAGAAGTTCTGATTCCTCCTCACCGGTTGATTCAAATCTTCGACGAGCAAGTCGCGCCAATGTTTTCTCAACTCCGACTCCTCGCCATCCAAAACCAAAAACTCCGCGTCGCCCGCGACCTGCTCCTGCCGCGCTTGATGAGCGGGGAGATTGAAGTCTGAACCTGCACGTCCTATCCTAAGCCATGATTTTCCAACGCCAGAAACACCTGCTTGCCCTGCTCGACGCCCTTGGCGGTGAGATGGGCGGGCTGGATTTCCAAAAACTGCTTTTCCTCTATTGCCGGGAGGTGGAGACGACGCCGAGCTACGAGTTTGTGCCCTATCGCTTCGGCGGCTTTTCCTTCACGTCTTATGCCGACAAGCGCCGACTCATCGAGCGGGGCCTGCTCGCGGACGAGGAGCGCTCTTGGAAATTGACGCAGGTGGGCCGGGCGGCAGCCAAGGTGAACCCCGGCACCCGCCTCGCCATGCAGCGCTTCGCCAAGGCTCATGCGGACTTGCGCGGCGACGCGTTGGTGGCCGAGACCTACCGTCGGCATCCATACCATGCCACGCGCAGTGAGATGGCGGACCGAGTGCTCAAGGGCGACCGCTCCGCGCTCGCAGCAGTTGCGGCGGCGCGTCCGGCCTCCCAAGGTCCCGGTCTGTGCACCATCGGCTACGAAGGCCGCACGCTGGAGGATTACCTGAACCAGCTGTTGGTCGGAGGCGTCACCCTGCTTTGCGACGTGCGGCGCAATCCGCTCAGCCGCAAATACGGATTTTCCAAAGGCACGCTGAGCAAGTCCTGCGCGGGCGTGGGCATCCGCTACGAGCATTTGCCTGAGCTGGGCATCGCCTCGGACCAGCGCCGCGAGCTGAACACCCAGGCCGACTACGACGCGCTGTTCGAGGATTACGAACGCGATAGCCTACCGAAACAGACGGAAGCACTGGAGATCATTCGCACATGGATCACCAAGGGCGAGCGGGTGGCGCTGACCTGCTTCGAAAAACATCCGCACCAGTGCCACCGGCATTGCGTCGCCGAAGCCCTGGAACATGGAGGCCGCCAGCGATTGGAGGCGGTGCATTTTTGATTTTCCTGAACCACCATGGCCAGAGAGCGCATCCTCATCACCGTAAAGACCTACCCGACGCTGTCGCAGTCGCACGTCGAGCTGGTCTGCACGGCCGGTTTCCGGGAGGATGGATCATGGGTGCGGATTTATCCGATTCCGTTCCGGCTCTTGACCGAAGAGACACGTTTTCCCAAGTGGACCTGGATCGAATTGCCCCTCGTGCGCCGGATCAAGGACAAGCGTCCCGAGTCATTCAGCCCCGTCAATCGGGACGACATCACCATCCTCGACCCCGTTTCGACCGCAGACAACTGGCGCGAACGCCGTGCCGTGGTGCAACGGGGAAGGATCTGGACCAACCTTACGGAGCTGATCGCTGCGGGCAAGCGCGACGAGGTTTCCCTTGCCACGTTCAAGCCAGCGAAGCTGCTCGGTTTCGAGTGGCAGCCCAGCACCGAGGATTGGGATCCGGCCAAGCTCGCGGCGGCCACCCGGCAATTGCAGCAGACCAGCTTCCTCGATGCGGATGCGCTGCAACAGAATTTCAAACCCGCGCGGAAAGTGCCCTACGATTTCTATTACCGCTTCGAGGATGATTCCGGCAATAAGCCACGACTGCGGATTCTGGATTGGGAGATCGGCATGCTTTACTGGAACTGCCGCCAGTCCGCTGCCTCCGATGCCGAGGCGCTGGAGAAAGTGCGGCAGATGTATGAAACCCGGTTTTTCCAAACCGACCTGCATCTGTTTCTCGGCACGACCTATGAATGGCACAGCCGCGCCCCGAACCCTTGGGTGATCATCGGCGTGCTGCCGCTCCCGCAGGAAAACCAGCCGCAATTGCTCTGATCCTCATGATTACCGACATCCACAGCGAAGACCGATTGGTGCAGGCGACCTTTGCCGATCATCTGCGTGGCGTCCTTGGCTGGGATAGCATCTACGCTCACAACGAGGAGACATTCGGCCCTGCAGGAACACTGGGCCGCGCCAGCGACCGGGACGTGGTTTTAGTGCGCGACCTTCGAGCCGCCGTGGACCGACTCAACCCGGACCTGCCCGAATCCGCCCGCGAGCAGGCGGTGGAGAAGCTCACGCGGGTGGACTTCGCCCGCTCGCTGGTCCAGCACAACAAGGAGTTTCACGACTTCATCCTCAATGGCGTCCCGGTGGAGTGGCGCGATGCGGGCGGTCAGGTGCGCCACTCCCGCGCTCGGGTGATTGATTTCCGCGACGCTGCCAACAACCGCTTTCTCGCGGTGCGGGAGCTGAAGATCAAGGGTCTGCGCGCACCGGAGTTCAACCGTCGCGCCGACATTGTCTGTTTCGTCAATGGGCTGCCGCTGGTCTTCATCGAACTCAAGGCGGTCTATCTGAACATGCGGGCAGGTTACGACAACAACCTGACCGACTACCTGAGCGAGACGAGCATCAACCACGCCTTCCACCACAACGCCTTTCTTATCGTCAGTAATGGCGATCGCGCCCGCTACGGATCGATCACGAGCAAGTGGGAGCATTTTGCCGAATGGAAGCGGAACGACGAGAAGGATCAGGGGAGCGTCGAGGCCGAGGTGCTGCTCAACGGCATGCTGGCGAAGGAACGCCTGCTCGACCTGGTAGAGAATTTCATCCTCTTCGACGAGAGTCGCCCCGGTGGCGCACGGAAGATCGTGGCGCGGAACCACCAGTATCTCGGCGTGAATCAGGTGGTCGAATCGGTAAAGCGGCAGGAGGAATTGAAGCGGGAATATCCGGCCGGCAAGCGAATCATCCGCTATGTTCCAAAAGAGATCGAAACGGCGATGGTGGCGGAAACGCCAAGCGGCGAAGAGTCTCCAACGAATGTCTCCCGCCTCACGGATACGGCGGACGACCTGCAACTGACCAAGCGCGCCCATCCCGACCTCGGGCGGCTCGGCGTCTTCTGGCAAACCCAGGGGAGCGGGAAGTCCTACTCGATGGTCATGCTCACCGAAAAGGTGCGCCGATACGTGCCCGGCAACTTCACTTTCCTGGTGATGACCGACCGCGAAGACCTCGATGATCAAATTTGGCGGACCTTTGTCGGCTGCGGGATGGTGGATCCGAAGACGACCCCGCGCGCTGGCTCGGGAAAGGATCTCAAGGCTGCGCTACAACAGAATCACAGCTTTGTCTTTTCGCTCATCCACAAGTTCAACCAGCCTATGGACGAGAAGGACCCCTACAGCGAGCGGGACGACATCATTGTCATCTCCGACGAAGCGCACCGAACCCAGGCGGGCAAATTCGCCCGCAACATGCGCCTGGCGCTGCCGAATGCCTCATTCCTCGGCTTTACCGGCACACCGCTTTTCAAGCACGACCACCTGACCAAACGCATCTTCGGCAGCTACGTTTCCCGTTACGACTTCAAGCGGTCTGAAGAGGACAAGAGCACGGTCAAACTCGTCTATGAGAACCGGGGTGAGAAGCTCGGCATCGCCCGACTCGACCTGAACGACCGCATCGCAGAGAAGATCGAGCAGGCTGGCTTGGATGCCGACCAAGAGGCCCTGCTGGAGAAGCTGCTGGGGAAGGACTACGAGGTAGTCACCGCTCCCGACCGGCTCGACAAGCTCGCCGCCGATTTTGTGGAACATTGCTCGGGGCGCTGGAACTGCGGCAAGTCCTTGCTCGTGTGCATCGACAAGATCACCTGCGCCCGAATGTTCCAGCGCATCAAGCCACGCTGGGATGCCAAGATAGCTGTTTTGAAGGCGCTAATCCCTACCAAGGAAGCGGAACTCGCCGCTACCATGGATGCCGACGAACAAGAGGAGCGCACCAAGGAACTCGACCACCTGCGCTCTCAGTCGGCGTGGATGGAGAGCACCATCATCGAGATCATCATCAGCGAGGCTCAGAACGAAGTGCGCGACTTCGCCAAGTGGGGCGTCGACATCATCCCGCATCGGGTGGTGATGAAGAACGGTTTCGAGACACCGGACGGTAAGCGGGTCAATGTCGAGGACGCCTTCAAGAACGACAAGCACCCGTTCCGCATCGCCATCGTGTGCGCCATGTGGCTCACGGGATTCGACGTCGAGTGCCTGCAGACCCTCTACATCGACAAGCCGCTCAAGGCCCACACTCTGATGCAGGCCATCGCTCGCGCCAACCGAATCTATCCGGGCAAGGACTGCGGCGTGATCGTGGACTACAACGGGATGCTTAAAAGCCTGCGCGAAGCACTGGCGCAATACGCGGTGGGCGATGGCGGCGAAGAGCAACCCGACCCGGCGATTCCCCTGGAGGAATACGTTCCCGCCCTTGTCGAGGCCATCGAGGCTGCTGAGAACCAACTGCGCAGCGTGGGCTTCGAGCCGAACCAGCTCAACGGCCTGACCGGGTTCGCCAAGATCGGCGCTCTCCGTGCCGCCGTGGATGCCCTCTACACGACCGACGAATCCAAGCGCCGCTACCAGATCATGGCACGAGAAGTGTTCTCGATCATGAAGACGCTCATCATGGAGCCGTCAGTCCGCCCCTACTACGTGCGTCATGACAATATAGAGGCCATCTACAAGAAGCTTGATGAGCGCCGGGACACCGCCGACGTCACCGACCTTCTCAAGGAGCTGCACAAGATCGTCAACGAGGCGATCCGCGCCCAAGCGCCCGGCGAGGATCAGGCCGAGGGGCTGAAGGTTGATCTCAGCGAGATTGATTTCGAGAAGCTGCACGATGAGTTCGCCAAGAAGGTCCGCCACAAGCGCAAGGCACTGCAGGACATCCGTGAACTCATCGAGGCAAAGCTGGCTGAAATGATGGCCCGCAACCCGAAGCGGATGGACTACTACAAGAAGTATCAGATCATCATTGCGGACTACAATAGGGAGAAGGATCGGGCGACCGTGGAGGAGACTTTCGCGAAGATGATGAAGCTGGTCGCGGAGATGGACGACGAGGCGCAGCGCCATGTCCGGGAGGGTCTAACCGAGGAGGAGCTCGCCTTCTTCGACATGCTGACCAAGGAGAAGATCAGCAAGGCGGACCGGGAACGGGTCAAGCAAGCCAGCAAGGGCCTCTTGGCGACTCTCAAGGAGCAGTTGGCGACGATGCCCGCGTGGACCAAGAACACGACGACGCAGGCCGACGTGAAGGTTCTCATTCTCGATACTCTTTACGGCTCGCTGCCTCGGCCTCCTTTTACTGACGAAGAGGCCGAGGCCTTGGCTGAACAACTCTATGGCTTCGTGTGGCAACAAAGTGAGATGGCGGCGTGATGTCGGGACAATTCGCCCCGGTCCGCCTCGAATTGCTCGACCAGCCATTGCGGCGGATCAGATTGGGTTCGCTGAGTTCCTGAAGAAGTATGGAGTGTAATACGTTGCCGCTTTCGACCTCGGCACTTGCTTGCATCGTATGGCTCTGGCGGATGATAAGGGCTGCCCATTTCCTACTCGCCTTGTTTGCCAAGTTCAACGGGACCCTGAATCACCAATATCTCGTTGCCTGCTGTCGGTGTCTTTCTATTGGAGGCAGTCGCGCTCACCGATGACTGGCTCGGTGCGGGGGACCTTCAGCGAAGGCACTTCGCGGGCAGGGTTGTGACCTTTGGGGACGATGCCCCAAACACGCGCTCGCTCAAAGAGATGTCGTAGGTGGGCGAGGATGTTGTTTCGGTAGCGCTTCGATCCCTTGAGCTTGTCGTCCGCCATTCCTCAATGTCCCGCTCGGTGAGCGCATCGAGGTAGCGTTCGCTCGGGTCGCTTCGGCTGACCGCTACTCGACGAAATGGCGTTTGGTAAAGGTCCGACCGGATCCGCTTTTGAGATACTTTTCGAAGTTTCTAGCCAAAGACTCCGTT